>NZ_JBVVQV010000003.1:153351-182814 GCF_055811235.1 Mesorhizobium sp. WSM4810
CCCCCCCCCCCCCCCCCCCCCCCCCCCCCCCCCCCCCCCCCGCCCCCCCCCCCCGGCCCCCCCCCCCCCGGGGGGGGGCGCCCCCCCCCCCCCCCCCCAACCCCCCCCCCCCCGCGCCGCAGCAAGCAGCGGCGCGCTAGCATTGTAGTCGAGATAGGCGCGTCTTCCGGCCATTTTCGTTTCGATCGGTCCCTTCAAGAGCCATTCCGCGAGGATAGCGCGTTATTTCCTTGAAATTGCAAGGCAAGCCGTCCTATTTACGCGACTTGCGGCGTGGATGGCCGAACCACGACGTTTTGGCCACCCAGTTTTGAACAATTCTAAACTAGCTTCTAAGAAGACGCTCGCCCTGCGTCAAGGCCTGGGAAGACTGGGGCCAGAGGAAGAGTTGTTCCAAGCACCGCGCATTCTTATGCCATGTGGAGTATTTTATGCCTGAGGTCATTTTCACCGGTCCGGCCGGCCGCCTGGAGGGTCGCTACCAGCCTTCCAAGGAAAAGAGCGCGCCGATCGCCATCATCCTGCACCCGCACCCACAGTTCGGCGGCACGATGAACAACAAGATCGTCTACGACCTCTTCTACATGTTCCAGAAGCGGGATTTCACCACGCTGCGCTTCAATTTCCGCGGCATCGGCCGCAGCCAGGGCGAATTCGACCACGGCACCGGCGAATTGTCGGATGCGGCCGCGGCACTTGACTGGGTGCAGTCGCTGCATCCGGATTCCAAGAGCTGCTGGGTCGCCGGCTATTCGTTCGGCTCGTGGATCGGCATGCAGCTTCTGATGCGCCGGCCGGAGATCGAAGGCTTCATCTCGATCGCGCCGCAGCCCAACACCTATGATTTCTCGTTCCTGGCGCCCTGCCCGTCGTCCGGCCTCATCATCCATGGCGACGCCGACAAGGTCGCGCCGCCAAAGGACGTGCAGGGGCTGGTCGACAAGCTGCACACGCAAAAGGGCATCACCATCACCCAGAAGACCTTGCCCGGCGCCAACCATTTCTTCTCCAACGATGCGGACCTCTTGCTCCAGGAATGCGCGGACTATCTCGATCGCCGTCTGGCAGGCGAGTTGTCCGACCCGCGGCCGAAACGGTTGAGATAGGCCGAACAGCGAAGATATCTCCGGCATCTCGCGTCGGGCTCTGTCGCAGGATATGGCATTCGATTCGAAGCCGTGCGGCGCCGTTACAGCGGTCAGGTGGAAAAACCGGATTCCCCTTTTGCTGACCGCGCTTGGATGCTAAACGCCCGCGTTCACGCATGCCACGCCCGATCCGCTTCGGTTGGGCGCTTTCGGGAAAGAAAAAATGTCCGCCTTCAAATCCGATTTCCTGCGCGTAATGAGCGAGCGTGGTTTCATCCACCAGATTTCGGATGATGCCGGCCTCGACCAGCTTTTCGCCAGGGAAACGGTGACCGCCTATGTCGGCTACGATGCCACCGCGACCAGCCTGCATATCGGTAATCTGATATCCGCGACCATGCTCTACTGGCTGCAGGAGACCGGCCACCGGCCGATCGCACTGATCGGCGGCGGCACTTCGATGATCGGCGATCCTTCCTTCCGCGACGACCAGCGCAAGCTTTTGACGCCTGAGGCCATCGCCACCAACATCGAGGGCATCAAGCGCATCTTCGGCCGCATCCTGCGTTTCGGCGACGGTCCAAACGACGCGATCATGGTCAACAATGCCGACTGGCTGATGAAGCTCAACTATGTCGAGTTCCTGCGCGATGTCGGCCGGCATTTTTCGGTCAACCGCATGCTGACCTTCGACAGCGTCAAGCTGAGGCTCGAGCGCGAGCAATCGCTCTCCTTCCTCGAATTCAACTACATGATCCTGCAGGGCTATGATTTCGTCGAGCTCAGCCGGCGCTATGGCTGCCGCCTGCAGATGGGCGGATCGGACCAGTGGGGCAATATCATCAACGGCGTCGATCTCGGACACCGCATGGGCACGCCGCAGCTTTATGCCCTGACCACACCGCTGCTGACGACGTCGTCAGGCGCCAAGATGGGCAAATCGGCCAAGGGCGCGGTCTGGCTGAACGGCGACCTCTACTCGCCCTATGATTTCTGGCAGTACTGGCGCAACACCGAGGACGCCGACGTCACGCGCTTCCTCAAGATTTTCACCCGCCTGCCGCTCAGCGAGATCGCGCGGCTCGCCGCGCTTGGCGGCTCAGAGATCAACGAGGCCAAGAAGGTCCTGGCCACGGAAACGACGGCCATCGTGCACGGCCGCGAAGCGGCCGAGCAAGCCGAGGAAACCGCGCGCAAGACGTTTGAAGAAGGCGCGCTGGCCGAAACGCTGCCGACCGTCGAGGTCGGCAAGGCCGATCTGGAAAGCGGCGTCGGCATATTGTCGCTGTTCGTTGCCGCCGGGCTTGCCGCGTCCAACGGCGAGGCGCGGCGACACATCCAGGGCGGCGCCGTGCGGCTGAACGACCAGTCCGTGTCCGACGATCGCCGGTTGGTGACGCTTGAGGATCTAGGTCCGGAACAGGTCGTAAAGCTGTCGCTCGGCAAGAAAAAACACGTTCTGGTGCGGCCGGTCTGACCAGCGCTTGATCGATCTCGATGGAATCGGGATGGGGCTTCATTAGTCCTTTCCCGAAACCGGTTTCACATCTTGCTGCGCTGACCTTCGGTTCGGGATCACGGCCCAGGTAAAACCTAATCAGGTAGGTACTGAGAAGGGCCGAGTTGGGTGAATATTGCCATTCGTCTCATCTATCGGAACGAGCAGGTAGCGCCATAAGCCGACACCTTGGATACCGTGATCCTCGACGACTTGTCTCACCTCGATAGCGGACGAGATCATTGTTGACGGCGGCGAGCCCGGATTACGAACCGCGAAGCGGTCAGAAATCCAAATCCATATCGTGATGATGATGCTCGTGACCGGGAAGCTCCGGCGGCGGCGGGCCAGGCACTTCGGCCACCATCGCCTCCGTCATGATGAGGAGGCCTGCCACCGAGGCTGCGCCCTGGAGCGCCGTTCGCACCACCTTGGCCGGGTCGATGATGCCCTTTGACACCAGATCCGCGTACACGCCCAATTGGGCATCGTAGCCATAGGCGTTGTCGTCGTTTTTGAGGATCCCGGCGATGACGACCGAGCCTTCCAGGCCGGCATTGATCGCGATTTGCCGAGCCGGCCAGGTGATCGCCTTCCTGACGATCGCGATGCCGACCTGCTGGTCCTCGTTGCTGCCCTTGAGCTTCTTGAGCGCCCTGCCGGCGCGCAGTAAGGCGACCCCACCGCCGGGGAGAATGCCCTCTGCAACCGCAGCTCTTGTCGCGTTCATCGCGTCATCGATGCGATCCTTCTTCTCCCTGACCTCGACTTCGGTTGCACCGCCGACCCGGATAACGGCGACGCCACCGGCGAGCCTGGCCAGCCGCTCCTGGAGGTTCTCGCGGTCGAAATCGGAGGTGCTTTCCGCAAGCTCGAGCTTGATCTCGGCGATGCGGGCCTCGATGCTTTCCCGCTCGCCGGCGCCGCCGACGATCGTGGTGTTTGCCTTGTCGATCATCACCTTCTTGGTGCGCCCGAGCATATCGAGGGAAGCATGTTCGAGCTTGATGCCCAAATCCTCGGAGATCACCGTTCCGCCGGTCATCAGCGCGAGATCCTGCAGCATCGCCTTGCGGCGGTTTCCGTAGGCCGGCGCCTTCACGGCTGCAACCTTGAGAGCGCCGCGCAACTTGTTGACCACCAGCGCCGCCATCACCTCACTCTCGACATCCTCGGCGATGATGAGCAGCGGCTTGCCGGCCTGCACCACCTTCTCCAGCAGCGGCAGTATTTCGTTCAGACTGGACAGTTTCTTCTCGCTGACGAGGACATAGGCATCCTGCATCTCGACCCGCATCTTTGCGCGATTGGTGATGAAATGGGGCGAGATATAGCCGCGGTCGAACTGCATGCCCTCGACGAATTCGAGTTCGGTTTCGAGCGACGTCCCGTCCTCGACAGTGATCACGCCGTCATTGCCGACCCTCTTCATGGCGTCGGCGAGGCAGCGGCCGATCTCCCTGTCGCCGTTGGCCGAGATGGTCCCGACTTGCGCAATCTCGACGTTCGAGGTGACCTTCGTGGCGTTGTTTTTGAGTTCCGCGACGACGGCTTCGACCGCGAGATCGATGCCGCGTTTCAGGTCCATGGGATTCATGCCGGCGGCCACCGCCTTGGCGCCCTCCCGGGCGATCGCATGCGCGAGCACGACGGCGGTGGTCGTGCCGTCGCCGGCCTGATGGGAGATTTTTGTTGCTATCTCGCGCACCATCTGGGCGCCCATGTTCTCGAACTTGTTGTCGAGTTCGATTTCCCTGGCGACGGTCACGCCGTCCTTCGTGACCCGTGGCGCGCCGTGCTCCCTGCCGATCGCGACGTTGCGCCCCCGCGGGCCAAGCGTGACGCTCACCGCATTCGCCAGGATGTCAATGCCGCGCAGCATTCTGTCGCGAGCTTCGAACGAGAACATGATTTCCTTGGCAGTCATTTCCTTGATCCTTAAGACCAAATCTTCGGGGAACGGCGACGCCTCATTCGGTCGCTCAGGCGAGATTGTCCCGTGGCAGCCCGAGCCGATTCCAGACATCGAACAAAGCTGCCGCGAGCCGATCAATCATGATGTCCTCATGACAGGGTGTCGGCGTGATGCGCAGCCGCTCAGTTCCCTTCGCCACAGTCGGATAATTGATCGGCTGGATATAGATGTCGTGATCGCTCAGCAGCAGGTCGCTCGCCGCTTTGCAATGCGCCGGATCGCCGACTGCCACCGGAACGATATGGGTGTCGCTCAGGATGACCGGCAGCGCAGCGGCACCCAGCGCCGCCTTGACCCGCCGGACGCGATCCTGCTGGCGCTTGCGCTCCCAGTGCGAGGTTTTCAGATGCCGGATCGCCGCTGTGGCCGCGGCGCAGATCGCCGGCGGCAACGCGGTGGTGAAGATGAAACCCGGAGCATAGGAACGAACCGCATCGATCAGCACAGCACTTCCCGTGATATAGCCGCCGAGGCAGCCGAAGGCCTTGGCGAGCGTGCCTTCGATCACATCGATCCGGTTCATGGCGCCGTCGCGCGCGGCGATGCCGGCGCCGCGAGGGCCGTACATGCCCACAGCATGGACCTCGTCGAGATAGGTCATTGCGCCGTAACGATCGGCGATTTCGCAAATGCGATTGATTGGCGCGACGTCGCCGTCCATCGAATAGAGACTTTCGAAGACGATGAGTTTTGGCCGATCCGGACCCGCTGCCTTCAACAATTCCTCGAGATGATCGACGTCGTTGTGGCGGAAGATGCTCTTCTGCGTACCGGACTGACGGATGCCTTCGATCATCGAATTGTGGTTGAGCGCATCGGACAGGATCAGACAACCGGGGATCAGCTTGGCGATGGTCGAGATGCCAGTCTGGTTCGAAACATAGCCGGACGTAAAGACCAGTGCCGCCTCCTTGCCGTGGAGATCGGCAAGCTCGCTCTCGAGCTCTAGGAGCGGATGGCTGGTGCCGGAGATATTGCGCGTCCCGCCGGCCCCCGTTCCCAGGCGGGTAGCAGTCTCCACCATGGCGGCGACCACTTTTGGGTGTTGTCCCATCCCGAGATAGTCGTTGGAGCACCAGATCACGACGTCCTTGGGTCCATGCGGGGAATGCCACACGGCATTGGGAAAGCGTCCGGCGACGCGCTCAAGGTCCGCGAACACACGGTAGCGCCGTTCCTCCTGCAGACGCGCGATCGCATCTGCAAAGAAACCGTCATAACTCGTATTGCCTGGCACCAAGATACGGCCTTGCCCATCGGCCATATCGCCCGCATCTCCGGTCATCGGAGGTCCAAATCGCCGCGGCGCAAGGACGTTCTTTACGCCGCCAGGTTTGCCGGTGTGCAACGCTGTGGGTTCCGCCATCGCCCGATTCCCCTGCTTGCATACGAATTAACTCGAAGCGCGATGCGCGCCGATCCCGCTCGCATAGTTCCTCACGACCCGCGTTCAGGAAGGTCGAAATTGAGCTGCAACATTCGCGCGATGTTTATCAGAATTGTCTCGCAGACCTTATCTTGATTAGGATCCAGATATTTGACAGTCCAGTTTGCCCCGTTCTCCTTGGTTTCGAGCCGCTGAATCACAAAATCAGTGACGTGCTCGCATCCCGGCTCCTTATGAAGATCCGCGAGGATCAATGCCTTAAGCTCCGAAGCCTCCTTTGTATGTCTTTGCATGGTCGCTCTCCTTCCGGATGACAACTTTCTATGGATCGCTCAACTGCATAATCGTGATGTCCGTCATCCCAGGGCTGGTGTCATCGCACCAGTTCACCCAACCTAGCGGCAATGCCGCTGCTTGGTGTGTCAGAGTCTAGCCCCTCCACGAATTGCCCCTGTGGGTTCATGATGTAGATGTGGGTGCCGTGATCCATTAGGTAGTCGTCACCGCCCGCCTCGCCCCGGCGCGCCACACCATAGGCGCCATATGCCTCCGAAACCGCAGCGATCTGTTGCGGGCTGCCGGTCAGTCCCACGATGCGCGGATCGAACGCTGCGGTAAAGCTTCCCATCACCTCAGGCGTGTCGCGTTCGGGATCGACAGTGATGAAGAGCGGTTGCAGTTTTGCGGCGTCGGGGCCGAGTTCCTCAATCGCCGCGGCGATTGATGACAGCGTCGTCGGACAGATGTCGGGACAAGAAGTATAGCCGAAGAAAACCAGCAGCCATTTGCCGCGATAAGTCTCATCGGTGACCGTCGTGCCGTCCGGCGCCGTAAGCGTGAATGGGCCACCGACCGTCACAGGCGCCGTGTCGGCCCGCACGAGCGGTTGGCAGATCGACAGGGCCGCTGCGAATATGATGCAGAAGAGGGTATGCGAACCGTAGGCCCAGGGGCTGAGGAGTCCATGCCGCCGCTTCATCAAGTACCTCCGGCACTTCGAGAATGACGCACCAACCCCCGCGTGTGTTTGTGATTAACAAACTCGCCTAAACTATCTCACTTTATCATGTTTTGTTGCTGAATGGCTAGACATGGTACTCGTTTAGCTCTATTTTTAAAAGTTGCCCCTCATCTCGCTAGAAGGAGGAGGCTTTTATGACCATTCGCGAATTGATGAGCGGGCTGGCGGCGATCGCTTTCGTTGCGATGGTGTCCGCGCCTGCGCAAGCCTACGAAGTGGGTCCGGTCACTGGAGGCGGAACGATCGAGGGTACGATCGTCTACCGCGGCGACGTGCCGACAACAAAGATCATCCCCACCAAGGATATCGAGGTGTGCGGCGACCCCCGCGAGGAGCCGCTGATCGAAGTCGGAAGCGATCAGGCCGTGCTGAACGCGGCGGTGCAGCTGGTCGACGTGGCACAGGGAAAGGCCTGGCCGGAGCCCGGAAAGCCGCCTGAGCTTAACAACCTCAAATGTCGCTTTGAGCCCGCGGTTCAGATGATACCCGCCGGTTCGCTGGAGGTGATCAACAGCGACCCAATCCTCCACAACACCCATGGCTATTATGGCAAACGCACCGCCTTCAACCTGGCGCTGCCCAATAAGGGCCAGCGGATACCCGTCGAACTGAAGCGGGCCGGCACCGTCCGCATCGACTGCGACGCGCATGGCTGGATGGAAGGCTGGGTCTATGTGGTGGACAATCCCTACTACGCTGTCACCGGCGCCGATGGCAAGTTCAGCATAACTGATGTTCCGCCTGGGAACTACAAACTTGTGGCGATCCACCCCTTCACCGGGCCCATCGAGCAGCCCGTAACGGTAGAGGAGAATAAGGCCACCAGTCTGACGATTGAACTGAAAAAATAAGAAAATGGGCGACCCACTCATTCAACAGGGTCGCGTTCCTGCGAGAAGACCGACGCTTTAAGAAACGGTCTGCACTGAGGAGGAACCCTGATGTCTGACGAGCTTGACCGCATTCGGCGCGAAATGCATGCGGTGCTGCAGCAGCCGGGAGTACGCCCCGACGACTCGCTCCAAATCACCCGCCGCACCTTCATTCACAGATCGCTGCTGTTCGGCGCTGCTTCCGTCGGCCAGACCTTCGCGTGGTGGCCGCTGCTCAACACCATCGACGTCGCTCACGCCGCCGAAGCGCCGTTCAAGTTTGCCTGGATTTCGGACACCCATCTCTATCCGCGATCGCTGAACACGCGCTTCGTCGACAAGGTGGTGCGCGCCGTGCGAGAGGTCCAGGCCATGGATCCGCCGGCCGACTTCCTGATCTTCGGCGGCGACCTGGCCCAGCTCGGAAAGATCGAGGAACTTGAGCTTGGCGTTGAGCTCCTCAAGGATCTGAAGATCAAGAAGTATTACATCCCGGGCGAGCATGACTGGTATCTGGATATGGGCAAGAAGTGGGGCGAGTTGTTCGGCCAACCCAACTGGACCTTCGACCACAAAGGCGTGCGCTTCATCGGGCTCGATACGGTCAGCCGGGGACCGGACTACTGGACAGCGAAGAAGATGACGCCAGAGGAGCGCATGGGCCACATGGCTACCCTTGACGGCACGGTTGCCGGCGCGTGGGCCGGCGTCGGCCGCGAGCAACTCGACTGGATGCAGAAGACACTCGCCGAGTGGGATAAGTCCAAGCCGATCGTCATCTTCAGCCACAATCCGCTGTACGAGTACTACCCGCCCTGGAATTTCTGGGTGCGCGACTGGCGCGAAGTGAATGACGTGCTGAAGCCTTATACCAAAGTCACCAACATCCACGGTCACGTGCACCAGGTGCTCTACAACGAGATCGGCAGCATGCGCTCGATCGGCATGCTGGCGACCTCCTGGCCGTGGCCGTATGCGCCGGAAGGCGTGCCCAAGCTGACCAAGCCGATGATCCGTGTCGATCCTGGCGATCCCTTCGACGGGGTCGGTTGGGAAACCGTGAGCGTCAACGCCGACGACAAGGTCGATGTCGAGTACATCATGTGGGGGCGCAAGGAGGTGCTCGTCCAGTCGCCGGAGGACCACGACAAGAGCATTGAGGAGGTCATACAGCCACGCATCGCCGACAGACAGTACCCGTGGGAAAATCCATAAAAGGGGGTGGCTATGATAAACACATCGACATTCCTCTGCATTCTGAGGCGTTCCACCGTCGCCGGAGCAGTCGTCGCAGCTGCCGTCGTCATCGGCCCGGCCAGTGCCAACAAGGACCCGGTGACGCCAAAGCAGCTGAAACTCTATCAAGAGGCGTTCATGGAGGAGGTCAGGAAGGGAGACCTCCTGTTCCACGGTGATGCGGCGATGGCGGAGCAGTTGGGCGTCAAGTTGTCGACCACCGGGTGGGCCTGCGCCATGTGCCATCCAATGGCCTCCGATACCCACCCGCATGCGTTCCCGAAGTTCCAGCAGTCGATGGCCAAATTCGCGACACTGCGCGACATGATCAACTGGTGCATCGAGAAACCGAACCAGGGCGAGAAGATCGATCCCGAATCGGAGGCGATGAAGGCGCTCGAGGCGTACATCACCTGGTCGAACACCGGCTCCGTGTTGGTGCCAGGCAAGTACTAGTCTCGTCGATAGCCGGGGCTCGGCTTCACGGGAGCGCGTCCGCCATCGGGGTGACACCTCGATGGGTGGGGTTGAAGCAGTGGTGCGGCCCGGGAACCGCGCGGGGAGGTCTATGCGTTGGCAGAGACTGGGATGGAGCTGCGCGGCAAGTTCGCGAATGTGGACCTGGATGCGCTGGTCGACAACCGGGTCGTGCGGACCTGGCTTTATTTCGGCATGTTCTGGCTGATGGTAACGCCATCTGTCGGCGTCCTGATATCGAGCACCTTCAACTACCCCGACTATCTCGGATCGGGGAATCTCGAGCTCACCTTCGGCCGGCTGCGCCCGGTCCACGTCAACGGTGTCATCTTCGGCGCTTTCTCGACGCTTTTCATCGGCCTTTGCTACTATCTCGTGCCGCGTCTGTCGGGGGTGCGGGTAATATGGTCGGAGTGGTCGGTTCTTCTCGCATGGGTCTGGAACGTCGCAACGCTTGCCGGTTTGGTCGGCTTGCTGTTAGGCGACAGTGACGGTTTGGAAGCCGGAGAGTTTCCGCTCTATGCGAAGGTCGCATTCTTCATCGTAGTGGCTGTTGCTACCGCGCAATTCCTGATCACGATCAGTCGAAGGCTCGAGCCGGCGATCTATGTCGCGCTATGGTACTTGATCGCCACTTTCGTGTGGACGACGATGAACTTCGTGCTTGGAAGCTTCATCCTGCCGTACACGATCTCGGGCATCAACAGCGCCGCCTTCCATGGCCTCTATCTCCACTACATCGTCGGGCTGTGGCTAACGCCCGCGGGCTACGTGATCATTTACTATTTCCTGCCAATCAGCGCGCGAAATCCGCTCTATGCCCATAAGCTCTCGCTGGTAGGCTTCTGGTCCCTGGCATTGTTTTACCCGTTCGTCGGCATCCACCATTACCTCTACAGCCCGATCGCGGACTGGGCCGAGACCTTGGCCGTCGTCACATCGATGCTGCTGATCATTCCGGTGTGGACGGTGCTGGTGAACTTCTTCGGCACCATGATGGGCAAGTGGCATGAGTTCGGCAGGAACTTGCCGGCGAAGTTCCTGATCATGGGCTCGCTCATGTATCTCGTCGGCTGCTTCCAGGGCTCGACCGAGGCGCTGCGGCAGCTGCAGCAGCCGACCCACTTCACCGATTTCGTCATCTCGCATTCGCATCTCACCGTGTTCGGCACCTTCGTCGTATGGGCGATGGGGGGCCTCGTCTATACTTGGCCGCGACTGTTCGGGCGCGAACTCTGGTCCTTCAAGCTCGGCAACTGGTCGTTCTGGCTGATCACCGTCGGCATCACGACCATGGGCCTGGTCCTCACAGCGGGCGGGCTGCAGCAGGGTTATCAATGGATGAATGGGGTCGAATGGCTCGACTCGCTCGTCTGGGTGAAGCCCTACTGGCTGGCGCGGACCCTGGCAGGCATCAGCATGGATATCGGGATGTCGCTGCTGGTGGTGAATCTGATGCTGACCGCACTGACCAGTCCGGCGGCTGAGGCGCGACGCGTCCGCGGGTCGGTCGAGGCGCCTACCCCGGCCCCGGCGGGAGGGCCTGCGCAGTGAACGTTCGCTTCTTCGCGCTGTTCGCCGGCGTCTTCTGCATCACCCTTGCGGTGATCACGCAGGGCGTGCTGCCCTTCGTGGAGCCGTCCTCGCGAACTACGCGCGTGACCTCGGTGGTGCGCACGGATTTCGGCCAGCTGAAATGGACGGTTTCAGAGGCGACGGACTACACCGAGCAGCAGCGTCGCGGCCGCAACATTTACCTGCGCGAAGGCTGCTGGTACTGCCATTCGCAATTCGTGCGGCCGGTGACCGGCGAGATCCGCCGCTGGGGACCGGTCAGCGAGGCGGGCGAATACGCCTATGACGTGCCGCACCTGTTAGGCACACGCCGGATCGGGCCGGACCTGACGCGCGTCGGCCTGAAATACAGCGACGAATGGCACCTGGCGCACTTCTACAATCCGCGGATGCTGGTGCCGGACTCGATAATGGCGCCGTATCGCGGTCTCTTCCACGAGCCCGATGCAGCCGTCCGTATCGTTGACGACGGCGCTGGCGGTCGGACCCTGGAAAGGACAGAGGTCACCGAAGGCCTTTTCGACTTCGACAGCCAGCAAGCGATCCAGCTGACGCCGAATGCGTACGGGTTGCTGTTCGTGCCGCTGAAGGCGCGCGAAAGAAAGCCGATCATCCTGACGCCGAATGACGAATACACAGGAGAAACCGTCAGCATCGCGGCGGAGACGGAATCGCTGGCGGCGCTCGTTTCCTACGTCCAGAAGCTCGGCACGAACCGGGGTAAATGGCGCGATCTTTTCGAGCCGCAAAGTCTGGAGGTCATGGATGCGACGATGCCGCGCTCCGAGGAATGGATTGCCTATGGCAAGGAAGTCTATGAGCGCCGCTGCATCGGTTGCCACGGTGCCAAAGGCGACGGCAACGGGCCGGCCGCCACCTTTATGTTTAACCAGCGGCCCAGGGACTTCACGTCCGCAGTCTTCAAATTTAGGTTGACAAAGGAGCCCCTGCCCACGGACGGGGACATGCTGCGCACCATTACTCGCGGCATCCGCGGCACGGCAATGCCCCCTTGGTACGAACTGCCGCTCAACGATCGGCTGGCGGTGATCCAGTACATCAAGTATGAGCTGGCGGTTGACCGTTCCGACCCCGCCAGTCCTTACGCTTTCTTCGTCGAGGAGCCGCCTGGCCCACCGTTGTATATCGGGCGCCCGCCGACCCCGTCCCAGACGATGCTGGACCGTGGCAAGGAGGTTTGGCAGGTGGCGAAGTGCTGGGAATGCCACGGCCAAGGCGGCAAGGGCGACGGCGAGAAGGCTGCCGGCCTCAAGGATGATATCGGGTTCGCCACCCCGCCGGCCGACCTCACCAGCGGCCAGTTCAAGTCTGGCCCGGCCGTCGAAGACATCTTCCGGACGATAACTACCGGCCTCAGCGGCACGCCGATGCCGTCCTATCGGGATTCCTTTCCGGACGAGGACCGATGGGCACTTTCCTATTTCGTGGTGGCGCTTTCCGCCTATAAAGACCCGCTCTCGCTGCAGCCGCTGTCGATCAAGCAGGAGGCCCGCGCGGCGCTGAACGATCTGGAACTGGTCGCTGACAAGCCTGAGCGAGCCTATGTGCCCGATCCGTCGGTGCCGGCGTCCGGCCCGCCAGCGCCGCCTGGCGAGAAACAGGCACCCGCCGGAGGTTAGCGCATGCTCGGTTTTGAAGTCACCGGACCATATGCGGGCGCCATGATGATGAGCCTGGCGGCCCTGTTCTTGTTCATCTGGGGCGTCCTATCCGGCGCGTTGAGCGGCACCGACAAAGCCGCCAACGACTTTTTTGAAAGGGAGATGGAGAATGAGCGATCTGCAGAGCAGCGATCCGGAGAGCCCGAGGCACCCGGAACTGGATGTACGTCAAAGCTCGCACCCTGAACTAGAGGACTATGCCGGCGGCCTGATACAGGCGCGTGTGGGCTTCATTCCGCTATGGCTTCTCGTCGTTTACGTGCTGCTGTTCGCCTGGGGGCTGTATTACATGTATGTTTATTGGGGCGGGCTCGGCCCCGGCCGTCTGTTCTAAGAAGACTGTCGCAAGAGCTGGTAAGGCAGGAGTGATGGAGATGTTGGTAGCCAAAATTCTCCTTGGGGTCGCCGCATTGAACCTCCTTTTCCTGGCTTTCGAGGTGGCGGTAAACGTGCTTCGTCTTTATTTCGGCTGACATAGGAGCAGCGGATGCTACAGGACACGGTTTTCAAGCTCGCTGACGCCGGCTTGCCACAGATGCTCGGCTTCCTCATCTATGGCGGCTGCACCGTCGGCTTTATCATCTTTCTTGTCTATCTTGTGCGGCAATAGCGACGCGGACGCGGCGCTGCGAAAACGCCAATGATCTACTACCTCGTGATCTTCGCCGCTGGATTTGCAGGCAGCTTTCATTGCATCGGCATGTGCGGCGGCTTTGCCTGCGCGCTGGGCCGCGATCAGCGAGGCGGAGGCGCAACCGTCCTTCGCCACCTGCTCTATAATACCGGCCGATTGACAACCTATTGCTTTCTGGGCGGGCTCGCGGGTGCGATCGGTCAGGTCATCTGCACCACGCAAGGTCTAACGGCGGCGCCGCTCTTGAACGGCTCCCTCGACACCGCCCAACGAATTCTCGCAATCGTCGCTGGCCTGCTCATGATTGCCATGGCGTTGCAGTTCTTCGGCTTGCTGCAGGTCTTCCATCGTCTTGCGATCGGATTTGGCGGCAGCACATTTGCATTGTCTCTGCGCGGTCTGTTGACCGCCGGGAGCAGCGCAGCACCGCTTGCCTTTGGCGTTTTCAACGGCTTCCTGCCATGTCCCCTGGTCTATGCCTTCGCCGCCCAGGCGGCGAGCACCGCCGGAGCGCTTCCCGGGCTTCTCGTCATGGCATGGTTCGGACTGGGAACCTTCCCCGCGATGTTGATGATGGGCGGCGTTGGCCGGATACTAGGGCCAGCCTGGCGGCGGCGCGGCGTGCGGCTGGCTGGCGGCTTTATTCTTTTGCTCGGTCTCATCACGCTCGGCCGTGGTCTCCTGCCTTCTGACGCGCATATCGGCCTTGCCTGGCTGGGCGGACATCCTGCATGACTGCGCATGGCGATATCCTCTGTAGCCATTGTTCGCTGCCCGTCGGCCTGCGCCCGATGGAGCGCAGGCTCAACGGTGAGGCTTGCGCATTCTGCTGCTACGGCTGTTGCATCGCCTTTCAGGTGAAGAGCGGCAGACACGAAGAGTGGGAAGCCGCCTGGCTTCTGATCCAGCTCGGCGTGGGAGGCTTTCTCTCCATGAATATCATGATGTTCAGCCTCCTCCTCTATTCGGACGCGTTCACCGGCGTCGATGCGGGCGTGCTGCCGTGGATCCACCTTTTGCTCTGGATCTTCGCGACGCCGGCGGTGGTGATTCTCGGCGGACCCTATCTGCGCGAAATGTGGCTCAATGGTATTCAGGGACGAGTGACGTCGTCGGCACTCATCGTGCTTGGCGTCGCTGCCGCTTACCTCTATTCGGCATTTGCCGTGTTCGAGGGCAGCACGCATGTCTATTTCGACACCGCCGTGATGGTGCTGATGCTGTTCACCGTTGGCCGCTATCTCGAGGCTGTTGGCCGCGCCAGGGCGGCGCGCGACCTCGAACCTCTTCTGGCCGCAGAAGGCGAGAGCGCGACCGTGATCGATGGCGCGGCAGAGATCCGCCGTCCGGTGCGGGAGGTGTCGGCCGGCATGCTGGTGCGGGTCCGGCCAGGCGAGCGCATTCCGGTCGACGGCGTGGTTGTCGAAGGGGAATCGAACACCGATGAAGCCGTGATTACCGGAGAAAGCCGGCAAGTGACCAAGGGCGCCGGCTCCAAGGTGATTGCCGGCAGTATCAATATCGACGGTCCGCTCCTGATCCAAAGCAGCGGTGACGGAACTGCAACCCGCTGGGCGCGGATTTGCCGGTCGGTGCGCGAAGCGCTGGGCCGTCGCAGTCCAACCCAGCGTCTTGCCGATCGCGTCGTTGGCGTGTCCGTGCCGCTCGTCCTCGCCCTCGGCGGGCTGACGATCGTTTACTGGGCGCAGTCATTGCCGTTCGATCGGGCGTTGCTGATTGGCCTCTCGGTACTGGTGGTTGCCTGTCCTTGTGCCGTCGGCCTCGCTGCTCCGATGGCGACATCACTCGGCATCGGCCGGTTGGCACGGCACGGCTGCCTTGTCCGCGACCCCGGCGTGCTTGAGACCCTCGCGCGTGTCCGGTTGCTCGCCTTCGACAAGACCGGCACTCTGACGGCGGGCAAAGCGCGTCTCGTCGGCGTCGACTGCCAGGAGGTCGGCATCGACGAAGTGCTGGCGCGCGCCGCCGGTCTGGAGCGACTTTCCGAGCATGGTCTGGCGCGGGCCATCGCGGCAGCCGCCGCTCAGCGCGGCATCACGCCGCTCGTCACCCGCGATGTCCGGACGGTTCCCGGCCGTGGCGTCCGCGGCAGCGCCGAAGGCCGGCCCGTAGCGGCAGGGAACGGCAGATTGATGAATGATCTGGGCTGGCCGCTTCCCCCGTCGCTGACTGAGCGTGCGCGGTCGCTGGAGGCGAGCGGTTATTCGGTGGTCTATGTCGGTTGGGGCGAGCAGGTTCACGCCGTGCTGTCGCTCGATGATTCACCGCTTCCCGAGGCGCATGCCGCGATCGCGGCCCTGCGTGAGCGCGGGCTCGACGCCACGCTGTTGACCGGCGACTTGGCGCAAGCGGCGGAGCGGATCGCGGCTCTGGTCGGGATCAAGGACGTCCAAGCGGGCCTTTCGCCGGAGGCCAAACGGCTGGCCCTGGATCGGCTCCGCCATGACCACGGTTCGGTGGCGATGGTCGGCGATGGACTGAATGACGGGCCGGTCCTGGCCGCCGCAGATGTCGGTATTGCCGTCGGCTCAGCCACCGATCTCGCCCGCGAGACTGCAGCGCTCGTGCTGCCTGCGGACGGATTGTGGATGCTGCCCTGGATCGTCGACGTGGCCCGTGCGGTCCGCAGGACCATCTTGACCAACCTTATGTGGGCGTTCGGCTATAACCTCGTCGCCCTGACGTTCGCAACATTCGGACTTCTGCAGCCAATCCTTGCGGCGGCGGTCATGGCCGGCTCGAGCATTCTCGTGGTGGTGAATTCGCTGCGGCTGGAGCGGCTGCCCGATCCTGTTCCAGCGCTGATCCCGGAGCAACGATCCGGCACCAAGTCGCAGCGTACCCACGATGGCGCCGGCATTTCCGCAATGGCCGGCCCGGCCGTCGAGCGGAGTTGAGTTTCGTTTCAGCCAAACACGTCGTGCGTGAAGGCGTCATACCAGCCTTCCGCCGCGCGCGCAGCCTGCCGGCGGACCTCGGAGCTTTCCTCGACCTTGCTGACGAAGCTGATGACGCTCTTGAGCTTCCCGTCGACGGGCTTGAAGCTGATGGCGTTGCTGAACGCATCGTCGGGGGCGAGATAGGTGTAGCAGGTGTTGAACAAATGCGCCGGGAAACGCGCTGATCCAGTGAGATCGGCCGCGATGGCAAAGGCGCAGGCTTTGGCCTGGCTGTTGGCGCAGAACGCGGATTTCGGCATATCCCCGCCGATGATCGCGTCACCGACCAGATGGACGCCGGGCTGCAGCGCCGATTCGAAGGTGACCGGATCGACCGGACACCAGCCCGACCGATTGGCGAGCCCCGCCTGCTGCGCCAAGCGCCCGGCCATTTGCGCCGGGATGACATTGGCCACCGCGGCCTTGAATGTAGCTCCCGCGGTGATCACCGACCGGGTCTTCGCGTCGATTGCCGTGACCCCGCCGGTGAACTGAGCCGGTAGCCATTCGATCATTCCCGGATAGTGGCGGTTCCAAGCGTCCTGGAACAGGTCCTGCGCGTTGAAGCTGTCTTTCGCATCGAGGATCAGAATTTTGGCCTTGGGTTTGCGGCGCTGGAAATAGGATGCGACGAGGGAAGCGCGCTCGTAGGGGGCGGGCGGGCAGCGAAACGGATTCGGCGGAGCAACGAGCACGAACAGCCCGCCGTCCTCCATGCTTTCCAGTTGCCGGCGCAGCAGCTTGCTTTGCGGTCCTGCATTCCAGGCGTGCGGCATGATCTCCATCGCCGCTTCGTCATAGCCCTTAAGCGCCCGATCCCTGAATGCGATGCCTGGCGCAACAACGAGACGGTCGTAGCTGAGCTTTGAACCGTTGTTGAGCGCAACGGTTTTCGCCGCCGGGTGAATCGCCGCGGCGGACTCATGAATGACGATGATACCATTTTGTTTTGCCAGCGCTTCATAACCATGACTGAGCGATTCGAACGGGCGCAGCCCGGCGAGATAGAGATTGCTGAAGAAACAGGTCGCGTAGCTCTGCCGCGGTTCAACCAGGGTCACCTCGATAGCCGTGGCGCTGGCGGCGAGATATCTGGCGACCGTTGCGCCGCCGATGCCGCCGCCGATCACGACGACACGCGCCTTGGCCTTGCCCCGCGCCTTCGGCTGGTTGAGCGCCGTTAACAACGCTGCTCCGGTGAGGCGGCCGAACTCGCGACGAGTCCAGGATTTCATCGCGGGTTACTTCCCTGCGCTGCGACATAGCGCGCGACGCTCGCGATCTCCTCGTCGCTGAGCGACAGCGCGATAACGTGCATGATGTGATTTGGACTCTCGCTCGCCCGGTAGGCAAGCAGGGCGTTGGTAAGCCTCTCCTCACCAAGCCCGATGATGCTGGGAATGCCTGTGCCGCCGCCATCGAGACGATGGCAGGACGCACAGATTGCGGCGAGTTGAGCGCCTTGATCGGGCCCCGCCGCCGCGCCGAATTGGCTGAAGAGCAGCACGAGGCCCGTGGCAATCGCAGATCTCGCGACGGGGCGCATGCTGAATACCCTTCTGTTTCGCAGTTTTCCGGTCACGCTCCCACTCAACTTGTCACGCTGTGATTCGCGCAGCTCGATTGCGTCGATACCTCAACCGACCGTGAACTGGTGCGACAACATATAGACACCACCCCCGTCTTCTTCCCAGACAAAATCGAGCCGGCCGCTCTCCGTCGCGCGCAAGGAAAATTCGAAGAACGGGTTGGCCGAAATCGCCTCGTGAAGATCGACACTGAACACCACAGTTTCGTTGTAGCGACAGACAAACTTGTTGATGATCTTGCGCGGGATTACATTGCCTTGATCATCATGGCGTAGCCCCGTTTCCATCTCATGGCTGATAATGGTCTTGACCTGAAAAATCTCCCCCTTCGCCGCAGCGTTTGGCACGATCACGCGTGGTGTCGCGGTGGTCACAGTCTCTCTCCGATCCTCAGGCACAGCCATCCGTGGCGACACGGACCCACGTCGTGGTCATCAGCAAAATGCCGTCATTCATTTCAGCGACAGCGACGACGTGTTGCGGTTTGGCAAGCCGGATGCGCGTCGACACGCGGGGCAGACTGCGTTGCGGGGCGAAGTGGAAACTGGCCACTTCGATGAGCGGGTTCCGCGGCGCGAACACGCGCATCTGCCTTACATGGTCGGCCTCGGTCATGGGGCTGTCGATGTAAAGAGTCATGGGCACGGTGTAGCCGGTCGGGAAGTCCGTCGGCATTATCAGGTGAAGGCGATCCGACACCGTGGCCGTCCGTCCGGTGAGCTGCTCGATGAGATCCAACGCTTCATCGTTCGCACGCGCGCTCCGCGGCGAGAAGAGCGCGACCCCGGCAAACCCCACACTCCCGGCGATCAACACATCGCGGCGCGTCAAGCTCATCGTCCCGGTCTCCAAACCCTGCCACCTCTTTAGGCCACTCTAAGAACGCATCGGCGGCGGCAGGCGGCGCACTCGGACACATCAGTGCGGCAGCTTCTACCAAATTTAGCACCGACAACCGCTGGGAGCAATCTCGCGGAAGTGCCCATGGCCGCCCTTTAAACCAATGCATTCTGTTTTACCGGCCGTTGGGAGCACGCCGGCGGATTCTGCGGCTACCCAACTTCGGTCGCCGGCCTGATCGCTGGAGGCGTTATTGCGGCACCGCTGTCGGGATAGATGGTCAAGGCATTGCGGGAAAGGACGCTCTTGGGTTGCGGATCTCTGATCACACTCTTGGCCGGCTATCAGATGCTCGAATTAACTGGAGCGCTCGAACCGCTCCAGCGCAATGTCTGATTTACAAGCCTGCGCGACATTCATGATAAGGCTGAAAAAGGACGGGTTAGGGTGTGGGAAGCGGTCGTTGGTCTCGTCCCAACGAGCAAGTAGCGCCCCTGAGCTGACCCATCCGGGCCGGACCCCGGGGCAGTCTCGCGTGCCGCCCGATAACTCGCGAGGCTAAGCCCAGAACGCATCCCAGGCGTAGAGGTCGTAGAAGTGCTCCCGGCCGTCAATCACCTTGCCATTCTTGATGTCGAAGACAATGCAACAGAGCACATCCAGCCGTTTGCCGTTGCGCTCCCCGGTATTGCGATGGACGCCGACCACGCGTCCGTCCTCGCTCGCCATCACGGGCTTGCCGCGTCCAACGGCGAGGCGCGGCGACACATCCAGGGCGGCGCCGTGCGGCTGAACGACCAGTCCGTGTCCGACGATCGCCGGTTGGTGACGCTTGAGGATCTAGGTCCGGAACAGGTCGTAAAGCTGTCGCTCGGCAAGAAAAAACACGTTCTGGTGCGGCCGGTCTGACCGGCCGGCTCGGACGCGCCATGTGTGGACAGCGCGTATCGAACTCGCATCTTGCTACCAAAAGTTGCGCGGAACAAGCCCGCGCAACTTTGTTGCTTTCGGAGTTCACACCGGCTGCGTCGGGACCCCGGGAGCAGCCTCCAATTCGTTAAACCGCCCATGGACTTCGATATCATCGAGAAGTCCCATCCACAGCGACACACATAACCCAACCATCACGAGGAGGAACGGCGCGGCCGCGACAATGGATGCGGTCTGGAGCCCAGCCAAGCCACCCATCACCAGCAAGACACAAGCGGAGGCTCCGGCCAAAATGCCCCACAGAACCACGATCCCCGGCCTTGGGTGAAGAGTTCCGCGCGAAGAGAGCATTCCCATGACAACGGAAGCCGCGTCAGCTCCCGAAACGAAGAATATTGCAACCAGGAACATCGCAAGGGTCGATGTCAGCGTGGTGGCCGGATATTGGGCTAGAAGCGCGAACAGCGATACTGGAGCGCCCTTTTCGTTGACGGCTTCGACAAGACCGCCCAATCCCATCAGTTCCGAGTGAAGCGCAGTTCCGCCCATGACGGTGAACCAAAAGAAGGTAACAGCGCTGGGGATGAGCAGCACGCCAACGATAAACTCGCGGATCGTGCGGCCCCGAGAGATCCGAGCTATGAAGACGCCGACAAAGGGAGCCCAGGATATCCACCAGGCCCAATAGAAGATGGTCCAGCTGCCAAGCCACTTTCCGTCGCTGAATGCTGCCGTGCGGAACGACATCGAGACCAGGTCGCTGAGGTAGTAGCCAAGCGATTCGATTAGCGTGTCGAATATGAACACGGTCGGTCCAATGATCGCCAGAAAGAGCAGGAGCAGCAGAGCAATGACCATGTTCAGGTTGCTCAGGAATTGCACGCCCTTGCCGACCCCGGAAACCGCCGACAGGATGAATAGAACGGTCAATGCCGCGATAATCGTCAGTGCAATTGTTGCGGACTCGCCGGTATTCCAGAGGAAGTTCATTCCGCTGTTGATCTGCTGAGCGCCAAGTCCCAACGAAGTGGCCGTTCCAAACAGTGTCGCTATGATTGCGAGGACGTCGATCGCCCGGCCGATCGGGCCGTGGATGCGGTTGCCGAGCAGAGGCTGGAAGGCACTCGACATCAAAGTCGGCAGGTTGCGCCTGTAGCTGAAGTACGCAAGCGCCAATCCGACAACCGCGTAGATCGCCCACGGGTGCAGCGCCCAATGGAAATAGGCGTATTGCATTGCCACGACCGCGGCCTCCCTTGACTGCGGCTCCGCCATTCCGTGCGGTGGCGCGCCAAAATGGAAGACCGGTTCGGCCACTCCCCAAAACATCAGGCCGATGCCCATCCCGACGCTGAACATCATGCAGACCCATGATACGGTCGAAAATTCAGGCTTTTCGTCATCTCGCCCGAGCTTGATCTTGCCGAACCTGCCAACCGCCAGGAAAACAGCGAACATCAGGAAGAACGCCGTCGAAACGACAAACATCCAGCCGAATGTCTTGATGATCGTATTCAAAGTCGCTGTCGCCACTGTGGCGAGACTGTCAGGAGCGAGGCCGCCCCAAAGCACAAAGCCGCCAGCTATGATGACAGCCGGCCAAAATACGCCGGAGTCTACACTCCGGGTGCCTGTTATGGACATCCGCTCACTCCCATTTTTGCGTGGAACATCGTGCGCGGCCGGCTTTTCAAGCATTTTCTGGCTGGAACGACAGAGCGGTTCGCGTGGTAAAACTGATTGAATGACGCTGCGTTAGCTGGCTCAATCGCGACTTCGTTGCGACCCAGTTCCGACACATTCGAAAGTATGTCATCCGCGCTTCGACGACATCGACCATCGCGCAATAGCTGCTTAGTGCGGAGGAACCCGCTCTTGCCGGAGAGCGGCAGTCCATCCCGCATGGTCAAGAGCGTGAGAGCGTGCCCTGGACGGTGGTGCCGATCCGAGGGCCGCGCAGCACGCCATTAGCCCGCTTCAGATTGCCGGCGCCCTTGATCAGCCACATGCCCAAATTGCTGGATTTGGCAGCCCAGGAAGGATAGGCTTGGTTTTTGGTTCAGGCGATGGAACAGAGGCTAGCCGCAATTCTGGCTGCCGATATGGCGGGCTACAGTCGGCTAATGGAGGCCGACGAATCCGGCACGCTCGCACGCCTTCGGACCCATCGCATAGAACTGGTCGATCCCGCCATCGCGAAGAACAAGGGCCGGATCATCAAGACCACCGGAGACGGCATGCTCGTTGAGTTCCAGAGCGTGACCGATGCCGTGAAATGCGCCGTGGAAATCCAACAGCGCATGAAACGGCGCAATTCGGATGTGCCGCAAGAACGGCGTATCGAATTCAGGATCGGCATAAATCTCGGCGACATCATTTTCGACGATGACGACATTTTCGGCGACGGCGTCAATATCGCCTCGCGCATCGAGCAACTCGCCGACGTCGGCGGTATCTGCGTGACCGCAGCGGTGGCGACCCAAATTGCCGACCGTCTCGAAATCGCCATGGAGGATTTGGGCGAGAAGACGTTAAAGAACATCAGCCGCCCGGTTCGCCTCTATCGCGTTGGGTTTGACAGTCATGTCCTGCCAGAAGTCGAGGCAAAGCGATCCATCTCGAAACCTTCGATAGTGGTGCTGCCATTCAACAACATGAGCGGCGACCCCGAGCAGGAATTTTTCGCGGACGGTCTGACCGAGGACATCATCACCGAACTGTCCCGCCACCATGAGCTGTTCGTCATCTCGCGCAATTCCAGCTTCGTCTACAAGAACCGCGCCGTGAATGTGCGCGAGGTGGCCGAGAAACTCGACGTCCAGTACCTGGTGGAGGGAAGCGTTCGCAAGATCGGCGACAGGGTGCGCGTGACGGTTCAGCTCATCGACACGGCGAATGACGCTCATATTTGGGCAGACAAATACGACCGGAAGCTGGACGACATATTCGCGATTCAGGATGAGGTAACCGCGGCGATCGCAGCCACGCTGCCCGGTCGTGTCGAGGCGGCTCAGCGGGACCAGCTCGCGCGGGCGAAACCTGCAAACATGGCCGCGTATGAATGTGTTCTTGCTGCCAAAGTGCTGCATCACCGAGGCACGATTGAGGATAATGAACGCGCGCAAATCTTGATAGGCAGGGCCGTCGCGCTCGACCCCGATTATGCCCATGGCCATGCCTGGCGGGCCTGCATTCTTGGCCAGGCCTGGGTCCATGACTGGTGCAAAGACAGGGATGCCGTCTGGAACGACATCATGGCAGCGCTGGACAGGGCGCTGGCGCTGGACGACAACGATGCCGATGTCCACCGCATCCTCGCCGCAGTGAACGTCAACAACAATGAGCTGACCACAGCACGCTACCATCAAGAGCGCGCCCTCGCCCTCAATCCCAATTACGACCTCGTGGTGGTGCAGCAAGGCGAGTTGTTGACGTGGCTGGGAAGGCCGGAAGAGGGAATTGAATGGATCCGCAAGGCAATGCAGTTGAACCCGCACCACCCGGAGAGGTTCTGGAGCCATCTGGGAAAGGCGCATTTCGCCGCGCGCCAGTATGGCGAGGCGATCGAAGCTTTCATGCATCTGTCAACCATGGACTCGGTTCAGCACGCTTTCGCCGCTGCCTGCTACGGCTGGCTCGGCGACGAAATCGCGGCCGCGGCGCATCTGCGCAAGATCAAAACGCTCGATCCCCAGTTCGACCTCGGTTCATTTATCGCCACCCTGCACTATGCCCAGAAGTCTGATGTGCAGCACGTCCGCGAGGGACTGCTGAAAGCCGGTATTGCCAACCTGTAGCCAGCCGGTAACTACGAACCGGATCCAATCGGGGACAGGCAAAAAAGACCGCCCCCCACCCAAGGACGAGGCCGCTCGCGCGGCAATGGCGCGCGAGCGGCTTCGTCCAGGGGTCATGGGCGTGAATTCGGCCGGGGCGATCCACTTAGGGTCAAGTCTCGGTCGCTCGAAGTGATTGGGTTTTGACCTTACCGGTACTCGAAGATCGACCTGAAAATTCCGGGCGCGATCACCGACAGCGGATTGACGTCCAGTTTGGGCTTGTTGGCATTGCCCCTGAGCCGGTAGGTCACGCCGATCAGCCCGCGATCGCGGCCATTGCCGAGCAACGCGCCGAACAGCGGCAGTTCGCCAAAAATGCGGTTGAGGCCGTAGACCGGCATGAAGGTGCCGGTCATGTCCATGTTGTTGTTCCGGTCATAGAGCGTGCCCTGGAAGGTGGTGCCGATGCGCGGGCCGCGCAGCACGCCATTAGCCAGCTTCAGATAGCCGGCGCCCTTTTCGATCTCGGAAAAGCCGCGCTCGAACTTCACTCTCGAGGTGTCGATATTGGCTTTGACGGCTTCGTTGAGGCTGCGGCTGTCACCGGCCGGCGTCGTCGATACGAGCGAGGCGAGTTTCGGCTCGTTGACCACGAAGAAATCATGCGAGTCGACCTGGCCCTTCATCGGCCCATCGCTTGCCCCGGCGAGCGCCAGGGTGATCGAGCCGCCCTCCATATGCTCGTAGATGTTGAGGAACCGCAGGATTGCGCCGGCGTCGGCCGACCGCACGTTGAGGGCGCGCTTGCCGGCGCCGGTCGTATTGCTGATGCTGATGGCAGCACCCGAACTTGCCGTGGCGCTCACCTTGAGCCCATTCACCCTCGAGCCGGCGGCGCTGTAGTCGAGCTTCAGGTTCGACAGCGTCTCGTTGTGGAAGCCGGTCAGCGAATTGACGTCGGCGCTGACCGAAATCGCGTCGGAGCCCGTGGCCTTGGTGGCGGTGTCGACATCGGACGTGAATTGCTTGATCAGCGAGCGCGCGTCCAGCGCGCTGCCGCTGATGTCGATCGCGTATCCCTTGCCCGATCGTTTCACCGAAACGGCAACGTCGTCTCCCCGGTTCAGCTTGACGTTGCTGAACCGCGCCGAGGACAGGGCGCCTTTGACCAGCACCACGCCGCCATCGATCGAAAAGGTCTTTCCATTCAGGTCGAAGTCGGACAGCGTCGTGGTGTCGCCGGATTTGGCCATGGCAAATGTGACATTGGCTGGAATGCCGGGGCCCTTGCTCCAGCCTGCCCAGGGAATGTCCAGCCTGGCATTGGTCAGGTCCGCCGAAACAGTCTGGTTGCCCGTGCCGCTCTTGTCGATCTCAACCTTGACGGTTCCGGAAAGCAGCTCCGACAGGCCAGGCATGGCGGCGGCACGTATCTTGTCGTCGAGCATCAGCGCCACTTTCCGGCTGCGCGGCGGCCCGCCATCCCTGAGCGGCTCGATCAGGTCGAGTTCGGCTGGAATACCGTTGAGCAGCGCCTTGGCTGATATCACCGCCTTCTCGCGTTCGACCGTGATCGAACCATCCGCGTCCGTCACAATCTGGTCTTCGAACGGCTTGCCCAGCGACAGGTCTTTGTAATCGAGCGTCACCAGCCAATCGAGTTTCGAGCTGTCGACGCCGCGCTGTAGCGGAATATCCGCCTTGACGTGGCCGGTCACCGTGCCGGACAGGTCGTCCGGCAGCAGGCCGACATGGCGCATGGCATTGATCGGCTCGTAGGAGGCGAGCTCGGCGATCGCGGACGCCTCCCCGGCAACATCGATATCGAGCGCGCCGATCACCGGCGGGCGGTTCGCCGCCTGGACCGTCATCGTGCCGTTGCTTGCCGCGACCGTGCGGCCGCTGGCCATATAGACGTTGCCCGAGGACAAGGCGATGTCGACGTCATTGCCGTGGAATTCGACGACGCCGACGGCATCGCGTATCGGCGGAATGTGACCGGCTGTATCGAAGCGCGATCCTTCGATCTGGAAACGGCCGAATATCTCATCTGACGAAAGCGGGATCCCGTTGCCAAGGCGCCCGGGCACGACCTGGAACTGCAGGCTCGCGTCGACGACGCGGCCGCCGAACAGGTTTTTCAGCACCCACAGGCGAGCGTTTCGCGCCGAAAACCAGGGCCAAAACTGCTTGACATGCGAGACCGGCATGTCGTGGACGTTGAAGGCTACAGATATGCCCGGCACCTTTCCCCTGGCGAACTCGACCGAAGCCGTGCCCAGCGCCTCGCTGGCGGACCCGGACCTGATCCCGATCTGCTCGGCCACCAGCTTGCGGCTGCGGGTCTGGTAGACGCCGGCCACCCGGGCGATGAAATCGAGCGCGGGTTCGGAGGATTCCGAAGGCGCCAGCGTCGAGCCGTCGCTGGTCAGGTCGTAGCGATAGGACGGCTCCTCGCCCACTGTTCCAGTCGCCGGCTTCGGCCCGATCGAACCGGCGAACTCGAATGTCGAGCGACCGGTCCTCACTTGCAGCCGGTCCACCTGGACCTTGTTGGCGCCGGCGACAAGCGTCGCAGCGAGATCGACGTCGGCTGGAAGCGAGCCACGCGTGCCAAGATCGAGCACGGCACCGGCGAACGACAACGAGGCCGTCAGCCGCGACGCGTTCTCGCCGGATCTTTCCGATCCCGCCAGCTTCAAGGCAATCGCGCCAAGCGTCCCGCCCGGCGCTGCGGCAGCCTGGTCAAGCTGCGCTATCTCGACGCTGGCATCCAACGCCGTCACGCGCCGCGTCGTCGTATCACGGCTGGCTGAGGCGGCGATGGTGAGTGCCCTGCCGTCGACAGCCGCGTCGGATGAAAACTCCATGCCGCCCGGCCCCGACTGCGCAACGGTGGCATCCGCGATCCTGACCAGTTTGACCAACCCGGCCTCGGACGGAACGAGGTCGACATTGCGCAGCTCGATCCGGCGCATCTGCTCCTCGCGCACCGCATCGAGCGCGTGACCGATGCTGGCAAAGACCATGGCGGCCAGCCTGTCCGGATCGATGAGGCCGTCGTCATTGCGCAGCGCCGCCGTCCAGTCGCCACCCGACGGCAGCGCCGACATCACGATGCGCGCGTCGGAAATCCTGGCACTGGTAAGCCGCACCTCGCCCGAAAGCAGCGGTATCAGCCTTACGCCGAAGCGGACACGCCCGGCATCGGCCATCGGCTTGCCGTCGGCGGTCTTGAGGCTGACGTCGCTGACCTGCAGCGCAATGAAGCTCGATCCGTCGAGCGTGAGACGGGCCGGCCCGACCGCAACGTCGACGTCGACGCCGGCCAATTTCTCGATGGCCGTTTCCGCTTCGGCCCGCAGCCGCTCGGCGCCGAAGCCGGACATGCCGATCGCATACACAGCGGCGGTGGCCAGCAGCACAAGCGCCAAAAAGCCGGCAAACAGCCGCGCAAGAATACCAACGCCGCGGCCCTGGCCGAGCGGCGGTATGCGGCACGCGGACGGGAAGGCCCCCAGGTCGGTGATTTCATCACGCCTGAATCTGATCTTCTCGTGCTGCGGCTGCTCCTGATCCACACAATTTTCCGTTGAACGAACTCGACCGTGGACGACTCCCGGTGCGACAATATATCGATGAGGCTTCGCGCGTAACCACAAACAAGGGCATCGATATGGCTGATCTCGACGTCGGCGACGTTGCGCCGCAGTTCGACCTTCCCCGCGACGGCGGCGGATCGCTCAGCCTCGCGTCATTGCTGGGAAAGCCGGTCGTGCTTTACTTCTATCCGCAGGACGACACCACCGGCTGCACCAATGAGGCGATCGGCTTTTCGCAGTTGAAGCCGGAATTCGAAAAGCTCGGCGCTGTCGTGATCGGCCTGTCGCCGGACAGTGTCCGAAAACACGACAAATTCAAGTCGAAATACGATCTGACCGTCGACCTCGTCGCCGACGAGGAGCGCAAGGTGATCGAAGCCTATCATCTGTGGGTCGAGAAGCAGCTCTATGGCCGCCGCTATATGGGCGTCGAGCGCGCAACGTTCCTGATCGGCAGCGACGGACGGATCGCCCGGATCTGGCGAAACGTTCGCGTCAAAGGCCATGCCGAGGCGGTGCTGGAGGCCGTGCGCGCGCTTTGACGTCGATTTCGGGACGTCAATTTCGGCTGTGGCCTGAACCCGTGTGAAGCACGGGCGCCGAAGCAATCCGGCTGCAACCCATGGGCTGCAAGCTGGGCGCCAGCAACCGACCGTTAACCTTAATGATGTGTAATCGGGCTTGTCGTTGGTGTCGTAACGAAAGCTTGGTCCTGTGAACGTAGCCAGTCAGTCAACGGTCTTTGGCAGGCGCAATGAGCCCCACACGGTCATTATCGCCCGGGGCAACGAGATCAGGCATTTCACCATACGGCCGTGGCTTGCCGCATTTTGCGGCTCGGCGCTGGCGGCGATGGCGATAGGCTATCTGCTGGCGACCTCCTATCTCGTGCTGCGCGACGACCTGATCGGCGCGACCACGGCACGGCAGGCGCGCATGCAGCAGGCCTATGAGGACCGCATCTCCGCACTGCGCGCCCAGGTCGACCGGATCACCAGCCGTCAGTTGCTCGACCAGCAGCTCATGGAAACCAAAGTTGGCGAGTTGCTGGAACGACAGACCCAGCTCAGCCTGCGCCATGGCCGCCTCGGCCCGCTCCTCGAACGCGCCGAGAGCGACGTCGGAACGCCGCCTGCCGCAGGCAGCGGCGCGTCCGCCATGCCGGATAAACGCGCCCCGGATAAACGCGCCGACGTGATCGACGCCCCGCTACAGGCCTATGCGGTTGCCAGCCTCGGCGCCAACCTTGGCGCTGGCGATGCCAGGCCGTTCTCGCTGTGGGCGACCCGCTCCGATCCGCTGCCGAGCGACACGGCGGCCGATCGTGCCGACAGGCTGTTTGTGTCGATCAACGCCGCGCTCAAGGCCATAGAGAGCCAGCAGATCACCCGCATCGCCACGCTTGCCGACAACGCCTACAAAAACGCCGATGCGATTTCTCAGGCGCTCGAGGCGGCTGGCCTGCCGGTCGACGGCGATTTCGGCAAGAGCGATGCCGGCGGTCCGCTGATACCACTCGACAGTTCGATGACGTTCGACAGCAAGGTAAGGGAACTCGACGAGGCGCTGGACGCGCTCGACCGGCTGAAGACGGAGGCGCGACGGCTGCCGCTCGCCAACCCCGCGCCCGGCCGCTCGGTCACCAGCCCGTTCGGCGTGCGCACCGATCCGCTCCTCGGCACCGCCGCGCTGCATTCGGGGATGGATTTCAGGGCGCCGACCGGAATGCCCGCCAAGGTCACGGCGCCCGGCGTCGTCGTCAAGGCCGGCTGGAACGGCGGCTACGGCCGCATGGTCGAGGTCGACCATGGCAATGGCTTTGCGACGCGCTATGGGCATCTCAGCAAAATCGACGTGACCGTCGGCAGGAGGCTCAATGCCGGCGACGTCATCGGCAAGACCGGCAGCAGCGGCCGCTCGACCGGTCCGCATCTGCATTACGAGATCCGCCACAATAGCGAGGCCATCGACCCGCTGCGCTTCCTGAGGGTCGGCAAGAAGGTCGCACGGTATCTTTAGTCCCCGGCAGGGGTGCCTCTGACAGGTCGGAGGCTTTTCGGACGTCACGTCGGTGCAGGACCTTTTTGATGCTGGCGGGACAGCGCCCCCCTCTGTCCTGCCGGACATCTCCCCCACTTGGGGGAGATTGGCAGCTTCGGGCGCGGCGCTCATTTATGAGACGTTGGCGATTGGCGAAAGCCTGGATAACCGCCGATCTCCCCCCTTGTGGGGGAGATGTCCGGCAGGACAGAGGGGGGCGCGAAGGATCTCGGCATAACCGTGAACACGCGCGACATTCTTTTTGAATTCCATTTGAC
>NZ_JBVVQV010000003.1:182914-303012 GCF_055811235.1 Mesorhizobium sp. WSM4810
GGCAGGACAGAGGGGGGCGCGAAGGATCTCGGCATAACCGTGAACACGCGCGACATTCTTTTTGAATTCCATTTGACTGAATAATTCTTTGGTGCGAACCTCTTGTCTCCCAGGGATGCAAGACATGGCACTGCGGGGGACCAATCAGGAGTTTGGGCGGCCTTACAACAGGCGCATCGTCCTTGAGTCCATTCGCCTTCACGGTCCGATCGCCCGCGGCGACATTGCCAAGCGGGTCGGGCTCACCGTTCAAACCGTCTCGACGATCGTTCGCGAGTTGGAAGAACACGGCTACGTTCTATCGATGCGCGAAGAGCCGCGGGGGCGCGGGCTGCCTCCGGCGACCCTGCGGATCAACCCGGAGGGCGGCTATGCCGTCGGCATCCACGTCACCCCGCTGGGTATCAATGCGGCGCTGATCAATTTGAGCGGAGACGTGATCGAGAGCGCCTACCGCGAGGCCCCCAACGCTACGCCCGACCATGCCTTCGATCTGATCGGCGCGATGGTGCTTGAATTGACCGGGCTGCGGCCGGGCGGTCGCGTTCTTGGCATCGGCATGGCGCTGCCCGGCCCTTTCGGCGTGGAGTCGATGAGCTTTGTCGGCCCGACGACGATGACCGGCTGGAAGGACGTGGCGCTTCGGGAACGGCTGGAGGCCTCGACCGGGCTGCCCGCGTTTTTTGAGACCGACATGGCGGCCGCGGCAATGGGCGAGCGCCTGTACGGCCTCGGGACGGGATATTCCGAATACTACTATCTCTATTTCGGTGTCGGTCTTGGCGGCGTCATGGTCCATGACGGAAGCGCGTTGCGCGGCGCCTGGGGAAATGCCGGCGAAATCGGACACATCCCTGTCGTGCCGGGTGGCGAGCCATGCCCCTGCGGCAATCGTGGCTGCCTCGAACGATACCTCTCGCTCGAGGCGCTGCGGCGCCGGAACATCAGCGACGCCGATTGGGTTGACGAAGTCGGGCCGATCTTCCGCAACGCCATCACCATCGTCGAGAACCTGTTCGATCCCGAAACCATCATCCTCGGCGGACTGGCGTCCACCGATCTGCTTGAACGGCTGGCCGGTTCGGCTGCCAGGCTCGCCAACTCGATCTCGGCGCGAAGCGACCGCACGGCGCCGCGTGTCACTGTCGCACGCGGCGGCCAGCATGCGGTGCTGCGCGGGGCCGCCGCACTTGCCGTCTCAGGTGTGCTTTCGCCGCGCTTCGGCCAGATATTCACCGCCGAGCGCGAACGCGGGCGAGATATACTGCAAGGCAAGGGGATCGCGGCATGAGCGGAGCTCAGCCTGGCATGAGCGGAGCTCAGCCTGGCATGAGCGGAGCTCAGCCTGGCATGAGCGAACCCCTGCTGGTGCTCGACAACGTCACCAAGAATTTTGGCGCGATCGAAGCGCTCAAGGGCATCAGCTTCTCGATCGGCAAGGGTGAGGTGGTGGCGCTTCTGGGCGACAATGGCGCCGGCAAATCGACGCTGGTCAAGATCATCGCCGGCGGCCTGGAGCCGACCTCCGGCCGCATGCTGTTCGAGGGCAAGGAATTTCTCGCCAAATCTCCCGCCGAGGCCAAGGCGGCTGGGATCGAGACCGTCTACCAGGACCTGTCGCTTTGCACCAATGTCGACGTGGTGGCCAATTTCTTCATGGGCCGCGAGATCACCAGGAAATTCCTTGGCGTTCCGGTGCTTGACGAACCCGCCATGGAGCAGGTGGTCGAAAAGGCTTTGGCCAGCGCCGGCACCCGCATCCCTTCGCTCAGAACCAATGTCGAGCATCTCTCGGGCGGCCAGCGGCAGGCCATCGAGCTCAACCGGTTCGTGCATTTTGGCGGCAAGCTCGTGCTTCTCGACGAGCCGTTCGCAGCACTCGGCGTCGAGCAGACGCGGCGCGGCCTCGACATGATCCGCCAGGTGGCGAGGCAAGGCATCGGCGTCGTCATCATCACCCATATCATGCAGCAGGCCTTCCAGGTCGCCGACCGGATCGTGGTGATCCGGCAAGGCGTCGTGGCGGGCGATGTTGCGCGCAACAAAACAAGTCCCGACGCGGTGATCGACATGATCACCGGAGAGACGCTCGCCGGTGCCGGACCGGCAGGCTGAGGGACAAATGAGGGGTCCGGCGCAAGAGGAGCGAACGACATGAAGAAAATACTTCTTTCCGTCTTCGGTATCCTGGCACTGGCCTTTGCCACGCTCACGCCGGCACTCGCCCAGTCCAAGGGCACCGTCTACTACCTGGTGCCGACATTGCTCGACGAATTCCAGACCGGCTCGGTGAGCGCTCTGGAGATGTTCCTGAAGCAGGTCGGCTACGAGATGAAGACGCTGAACGCCGACAACAAGACCGACGCTCAGCAATCGCAGATGAACGACGTCATTGCGCTCAAGCCGTCGGCAATCATTCTCGCCGCCGTCGATTTCAATGCGCTGAAGCCGTCGATCGAGGCCGCCCGCGCCGCCGGCATCCCGGTTGTCGAGTTCGATCGCCAGATCACCTCGACACCATCCGATTTCACCTCGGTGGCGGGAACGGTCGAGATCGGCCAGATTGCCGCCGACCAGGCCGAAAAACTCTTGAAGGCGAAGCACGGATCGGTGAAAGGCAAGATCCTCCAGGTGCTCGGCGATCCTGGCGACCCCTACACGCTCGATATCCAGAAGGGTTTCGAGGAGAAGATGAAGGCGTTCCCGGACGTCAAGATCATCTCGGTGCCGGCCATGCAATGGGAAGCCAGCAATGCCGGCACCATCGTTGCCGACCAGATGCTCGCCAACCCGGATATCGACCTGATCTTCAGCCACGCCGCCCATCTCTCGGTCGCCGCCGTCGCCTCGCTCGAGTCCGCCGGCAAGAAGCCGGGCGACGTCATGCTGATGAGCTCGAACGGTGCGCCGGTTGGCCTCGACCTGATCCGCAAGGGCTGGCTCAACGCCGAAATCGAGCAGCCGCTCTATGCTCAGGCCGCCGCCGTCGCCATGTTCATGGACAAGGTCGTCAACAAGCAGGAGATCAAGCCGGGCGAGTACGACGTGCTCGGCCTGAAATCGACCGTGACCATCGAAGCCTGGGGACCGAACATCAAGATCCCCGGCGCTGCGATCACCAAGGAAAACGTCGACAACCCGGCCTTCTGGGGCAACATGAAGCCGCCCTCGGGCACCGTGAAGCCGGTCGAATAGCAAAGTCGCCCAGGGCTCCGGGCCGCGCTGGCCCGGAGCCCTGGGCGTTCGAACGACGCGCAGAGCAAGCTGCAGCAATTTTCAATCCGCGCATGATGCTTTTCGAGGATCGATGCGCCAGCCGGATCAGCAGATGAATCCCCGCACGCGCCGCGCCCTCGAGTTCGTCCTCGACAACCTCGTCTGGTTCATGCTGGTCTTCGTGCTGGTGGTCTTCTCCATCTCCATTCCGAACTATTTCCAGCTCGGCATCTTCGCCAACATCATCGAGGCGTCGAGCGTGCTTGGCGTCATGTCGATCGGCCTGGCGCTGGTCATCATCACCGGACACATGGACCTGTCAGTCGAATCCGTGGCGGCGCTCAGTGCGATGGCGGTCGGCATCCTGTTCTGCTCGGCGGGTATCGGCCTTGGCGTTCAGTTGCATCCGGAATGGCTGATGGTTCCGGTTTCGCTGCTGATTGGGCTTGTCGTCGGCGGCATCATCGGCGCCATCAACGGCTACCTGGTCGTCAAGGTGAAGATGAGTGCCTTCATCATCACGCTGGCGTCCTACATCTGGGTGCGCGGCCTCGTGCTGGTCATTTCCGGCGGCCGCTCGGCACAGGACCTTGCGCCGGCAATCCGCTGGTTCGGCATTCAGCGCCTGCTTGGCCTGCCGCTCACCGCCTGGATCGCGATTGCGTGTTTCGTGGTCTTCTCGCTGATCATGGCCAAGACCCCCTTCGGCAGGCACCTGATCATGATCGGCGGCAACGAGACCGCAACCTTCCGCGCCGGCATCCGCGTCAACCGCAACCTCGTCATCGCCTTCGTTCTCGCCGGCGCCATCGCCGGCCTTGCCGGCTGGCTGCTGGCGATCCGCACCTCCGGCGCCACCGCCAATCTCGGCGTCGGCCTGCTGTTCAACGCCTTCGCCGCCGTCGTCATCGGCGGCGTCAGCCTCAAGGGTGGCGTCGGCACCCTGCCCGGCGTCTATGCCGGCGTGCTGTTGCTGTCGGCCATCAACACGGCGATCAACCTCATGGGCCTGCCGGCCAACTTCACCCAGGTGATCCACGGCCTGCTGGTGCTTGCTGCCGTGCTGCTCGACGCGTTCAAGCAAACCATCCGCCAAAGACTGGCATGAGAGGGGGGGCTGGCATGACCGGGCGTCCACAGATCGGAAGACTTTCGGACAAGGTCGCGCTGATCGTCGGCAGTGCCCGCGGCATCGGCAAGGGCATCGCACAGCGCTTTGCCGAAGAGGGCGCCAAGCTGGTGCTGGCCGATACCGAGGTCGAGGCCGGGCAAGCGGCCGCGGACGAAGTCGGCGCCGCCTTCATCGGCACCGACATCTCGCAGATGGCCGATGCCGAGGCAGCTGTTGCGCTGGCGCTCGACCATCACGGCCGTCTCGACATCATGGTCCAGAATGCCGGCATCTATCCCTGGCAATTGCTGGAAAACACCAGCCCGGAGGACTGGGACCGTGTCATGGCGGTCAATTTGCGCGGCAGCTTCAATGCCGCCCGTGCCGCGCTCGTTCCGATGAAGGCGCAGCACTTTGGTCGCATGCTGTTCACCTCCTCGATCACCGGTCCGCACGTCACCAGCCCCGGTCACGGCCACTATTCGGCGACCAAGGCCGGCATCAACGGCCTGATCCGTTCGGCCGCTCTCGAATTCTCGGGCTATGGCATCACCGTCAACGGCGTCGAGCCCGGCAATATCCTCACCGAAGCAATCCAGCTGCATCGCGGCGCCGCCTATATCAAGAACATGGAGGACTCCATACCGCTCGGCCGCCTCGGCAGCCCGCGCGACGTGGCCAATGCCTTCCTGTTCCTGGCTTCGGACGACGCCAGCTACATTACCGGCACGACCATCATCGTCGATGGCGGGCAGCTGCTGCCCGAAGGCAAGGATTTCCGGCTGCTTCCGCCATGATCCGCGCCCGATAAACTCGATTCGCCGCCCAATACTTCAACATCGGTTTACCCGAAGCTGGTAACAGCAGCTACGCTGGTTTTCATGATCAAGCAAAGGGCCTGCCTTGCCGCTGCGTTACAGCTCTCCTTTCGACCATCACCGGAGCGAGTGCAATTGTAGATTGCATAGCTGCGGGCAGTTGCCGTTCGCCGCGATGGCCAATGGGGAGCCGGGCCTTGCCATGGTCTGGAAACGCGGGGACTCTGGTGCCGGGAGCCGGGCTTGAGCGTCATTCGCGCCCTGGAAGGTGCCGATCTTCCGGCAGTCGCAGGCATGTTCCAACGCGTGCTGCGCAAGGAGCGGACCGAAGCGCCGGCCGCGCTCATCGACTATATGAGACGGTTTTATCTGGAGGCGCCCGGTGGCGGAGGCGATCTGCGGTCGCTTGTCCATGTCAACGACGCCGGCCGCGTCTCCGGGTTCGTCGGCGTTCACGTGTTGCCGATGCAGTTCAACGGCAGGCAATTACGCGCCGCCATCTGCAGTTCGCTCATGGTCGAGGATCATGAACGCGACCCGATGGCCGGCGCCCGCTTGTTGAAGGCTTATCTGGATGGTCCGCAGGATATCTCGTTCAGCGAGACCGCCAACGACATTTCCACAAAATTGTGGACCCGGCTGCGCGGCGTTGTCCTGCCGCAATACAGTCTCGACTGGGTGCGCGTGATGCGGCCGGCGAGCTTTGTGCTCGGCCTTTCCGCCAGTCGCATGAAGCTTGCCCGAATGCTCAGTCCGTTTGCCAATACCCTCGACCGGTTTTATTGCAGGCGAATGAAGTCCAGCGAACGACGCTGGTCCGGCGTGGCGGCAGACGGGGCAGGCCATGGCGCCTTTCGGACATCGCAAATCGACGGCGACGCATTTGCCAGGCTCGTCGAACCGTTGACCGCCCAGTTCGCCCTGCGCCCGAACTGGGCGGCAGGCCAGATCCATCATATGCTGACCGATGCGGCACAAAAACCGGAGCTGGGCGAGCTTGTCTATGTTTCCGTGGCATCGCCGGTCGGCACCAATGTCGGCGCATTCGCCTATCACGCACAGGCGGGCGGAATCGGTCGCGTGCTGCAGATCCTCGCCCTCCCCGGCCAGGCGGGTTCGGTGATCGACTGCCTGATCGATGATGCCGCCGTACGCGGCGTCAGCGGCCTGCGCGGCCGCATTCAACCTGCACTTCTGGAAGCAATGCTGGGGCGCCGCATCGCTTTCCTGACCGTTGCCTCGACCGTGGTGCATTCACGCGATCCAGAGCTTTTGAACGCCATGAAGAACTCGCAAGCTTTCCTGAACGGGCTTGCGGGCGAGCAGTGGAGCCGGCTGGGCCGCTTCACCTGAAGCATTCAGTCGTGGGGGAGCGAAGATATTGGCTGATCGTTGGAAGCCTTTGCCTTCGCTCAGCTGTCAGGAGCTTCTTGACTATGCCAGGCGGTCACGAATGCCCTGCGATATGTTCGACAAGGCGAGGTGCTTCCTCGGCGATCGCCAGGATGGTGCCTGACTTGCGTGTGGAGGCGAAGTCCAGCCCTGCGAAGTAAAGGCGCGGCAGGGCGGCCACGCCATCCGCGTGAACAGGCTGTCCCGCGCTGTCGAGCGCACCGGGAAGCCTCATCCAACTGAAATCGCCCTTAAAGCCCGTGCACCACACCACGCTCGTTACGCCGGAGCGGGAGAGATCGAGCGAACCGATCGTCGGGTTCGGCTGACGCATCGCGACCGTCTCCGCCGGGTCGGGCTCCGCAACGGGTGCATCGATCCCCATGCGGCTGATATAGTCGTCGACATGGCGTCTGACATTTTCGGAGGCTTCATCCGCAAAGCGGGCATTCGCTTCGAGATCTTCGGCAAACGAGAGGCTGCCGGCATCCTCGATGCCGGTGAGACGCCCAAGCAGCACAACACCCTGGGCGCTCAGCGCCTGAAGGCTTATCGTACGCAACGACCCGAGCACACCACGCGGCGGAATGCGTCCCGCAAGTCGAATGACCTCCTCCCGGCGCACGTCGAGAAACCCGCTTTCGAGCAGCCAGACCATGATGTCGCGACCCCGGTAGCGCCGTGGAAGCCGTCCGACACGACTGGTCGCAAGGAAGACCGTTCGACCCGCGTCCGCCAATTCCTCCGCGATCTGGGCACCAGATTGGCCGCTTCCGACCACCAGCACCGCTCCGCCGGGCAGATCGGCGGCGCTGCGGTAGCCGGAAGCGTCGATCTGGTGGAGAGCGGGCGACAACGCGGCGGCCCAGACCGGGCGCACCGGACAATTCAGGCTGCCGCTTGCGACGATCACATTGCGCGCCCAACGCGTGCCGTGTGAGGTGGTCAGCCGATAGGCGCCATTCTCGTGCGTGAGTTCGCTTACCGCAGTGTCCGGTTCGATCGGCAGCGCGTTGCGCCCGGCGAACTCCTCAAGGAGAGTGACGAACCGATCGCGCGTCAGGGCACCATCCGGATCCGGACCGTCATAGCAATCGCCCGGCATGACGGTCTGCACGTTGGGAGTATTCATCCGAAATAAATCCCATCGCTGTGTGCGCCAGGTCTCTCCTATGCGGCCCCGCTCCAATACGCTGTGGCGCAGGCCCCGTCGCGCCAGCCAATAGCTGACACCCAGGCCGGCCCAGCCGGCCCCGATGACGACGGCATCGAGAACATCGCTGCCATCGCTCATGTGCTGCGGTGAACTCATAATCGCCCCCGGGCAGTCTCGCCGCGCAGCATTAAGCCTTGTCCACGGCAACTAGTCCAGCACCGCCGATTTCCGTCCGACTGGCCGAGCGCACTCAAGACGGACAGGCGGAACATCGGTCACCCCGAAGCGCTCGCCTTGGCCAGGTTGGGGAGGCAGGTCAGGTATCGACTTCCTCAACCTCATCGACGAGTTGCGGGCGCAGGTGCAGGTAGCGCGTCGCCTTGCGTTTGGCGGCGATGTCGGCCCAGACGCGTTCCACTTGCGAGGCGTCCAGTCCCGCCGCCTGCCCCACCACTTCGGCCGCCACGCCGTTGTTGAGGCCGCAAAGGCAAAGGTCCATGCGGTCATAAGGAAGCGAGAAGTAGAACTCCTCCTGCGTCTGCGCCAGCGAGTAGGTATCGGTGGTCGGCGGCCGATTGCGGATTTCCTCGGGCACGCCGAGATAGGCCGCCAGCGCATAGACCTGCGTTTTGTAGAGGTGGGCGATCGGCTTGACGTCCGCCGCGCCGTCACCATTTTTTACGAAGAAGCCCTGATCGTATTCCAGCCGATTGGGCGTTCCAAGAACGGCGAAGTTCAGCCGGTCGGCATGAAAATATTCGATCTGCTTGCGGGTGCGCTGTTTCATGTTGGTGGCAGCGACGATACCGAGATAAACCGGGAGCGGCATTCTTAGTTTGGTCTGCTTGCCCTTGGGGTCCTGCACCACCAGCGACGAAATATTGTAGCCCTCATGCTCAAGGGCATTCGCAATCACGATCTTCGAGGCCCAGCCTTCGCCGTAGTCCGGGACCAATTCGCGGATGAAAGCGTCGCGACGCTGATAGCAGCCCATGGCGCGCAGGATCGGCCCGATATCCTCCACGATAGAATCGACACCGAAAGTGCCGGCGACAAGGCGGCCGAGCCGCAGACTTTCCGGATCGGAATCGTTTTCCGGCATGAAGAGGCACAGTACATTCTGTGGCCCGACGGCTCGCGCCGCCAACGCCACCGAAACGCTGGAATCGATCCCGCCGGAAAGACCGAGCACGAGGCCGCGCTTGCGAATGCCGCGCAACTGTTGGCGCAAGGCGGTCACGATCCTGTCCGTTTCGGCGCCGGGGTCGATCGCCAGGGCCTGCGCCAGAATGGTCGGCGCGTCATCGCCGGGGCGAACGCTCATTGCGCGGCCTCCATCATGTCTGCCGCAAGCCGGCGGCTGACCTTGCCGGTATCCGTCTTCGGCAATTCCAAGGGGAATTCGATGATCTTGGGCACCATGAAATCCTCGAGATGACGGGCGCAGTGGCGCATGACATCTTTTTCGCTGAGCTTCAGGTCCGAGCGTATGACGAGCGCGCCGATCGCATGCCCGAGCAGCGGATCCGGCACGCCGACGACAACGGCTTCGGCGATGCCGGGATGGGCGTGAAGCACGGCTTCCACTTCCTTCGGCGCCACCTTCTCTCCCCGCGTCTTTATGATGTCGTCCTTGCGGCCGACGAAATAGAGAAAGCCGTGCTCATCGGTCCTGAACAGGTCACCGGTGTAGAGGACCTTCTCCCAAGTGTTCGGGCCCGGTCGCAGCGCTCGTTCCGTCGCAGCTTCGTTTCGCCAATAACCCTGCATGACGTGCGGTCCGCGAATGACCAGCTCACCCGCCACACCTGGCGGCACGCTCTGCCCGTTGTCGTCGACGACAAAGGCTTCGGTGTTCGGAATGGCTATGCCGACCGAACCCGGCCGGTGGTCGAGCTCCTCGGGCGGCAGATAGGTGCAGCGCTTGCATTCCGTCTGGCCATACATCGAATACAGCCTGACACCGGGAAAAAGGCAGCGCAGACGTTCGATATGGGCCGGCGGCAAGGCCGCCGCCGTGTTGGAAATATAGCTGACACTGGGCAGGAAGCCCGGTTCCAGGTCACGCATCTGCAGGATCATCGCTGCCATCGTCGGCACCAGCGGAAGACCGGTGACGCCCTCCTCGCGGATACGCTCAAAGATCGCTTGAGGAAAGGCGAAGGATTTTTCGAGCACGAGCGTGGCGCCGAGCTTGACGGCCATCAGCAATTGATAGAGGCCGTAGTCGAAGGCGAGCGGAAGCACATTCAGAATGATGTCGTCGGGCGTGTTGCGCAGATAGGTGGTGATGGAGGCCGCCGCCGCGTCGCAATTGCGGTGCGTCATCATCACGCCCTTGGGCCGGCCGGTTGAGCCCGACGTGTAGATCAACATCGCCAGATCGACGTCGATGCCACGGTGGTCGATCTCCCCGGCTTCGAGCGTCAGGCAGTCCGTCAAGGATGTGGCCCCCACCGGGCATTGGCCATCAGCGCCGACGGTCGAAGCCACGAAGACGCCGGTGTTGCCGCCGCAGGCCTCGGCGACCACGAGCATCAGTTTTGCCTGGGTGAGGATCGCGGCAGCGTCGCAATCGGCAAGGATGTAGGCAAGCTTGTCGGCCTTGGTCGACGGGTTGACCGGGATGAAGGTCGCCCCTGCCTTGAGCACGGCGAAAATCGAAACCGCGATCTCCCAGCAATTGTCCATGAAAACGACGACCCGGTCGTTGCGCCTGACGCCGTTTGCGAAAAGGGCAGCGGCAAGGCGGCTCGAGAGATCGTCCAGTTCTTCGTAGCACAGCCTTTTATGGCTGGTGATCAATGCCGTCTTGGCAGGTTGGGCAGCGGCATTCGCTGCCAAAAAATCTTCGATCCGCACGGAACGCTCCTCGCCGATCGGGCCTAGACTGTCGCTTTCGCCTTGATGAAGGACGAAATACGGTCGACCGAATCCAAATTGGCCGGCACGATGTCGGAATCGACCATCGCTATGCCGAAGATATCCTCGATGAACGCCACGAGTTCGACCACGGCGGTCGAGTCGATGATGTCGTTCTCGATCAGCGAGGCGGTATCTGCAAGTTCGTAAGACGTGTCGCCGAACAAGAAATTGTCGACGATAAAGGCTCTGACCTTGTCCTTGATTGTCATCATAATTTTTTCCTTCCCTGGATTTCTCAAGCTGCTCTTGCTGCACCAGCCTCTTGGCCGGTGAAATTCTTCTGCCACAGTTGCGTCGACAAAATGCCGACGAAGGCAGCGTTGTCGCGAAACCCTGACGCTGGCTGCGTGCGGCATTTCTCATGAAGGCTGGCCACTGCCTTGGCGTTGAACAGTCCGCCGGCAGCGATGCTCGCTTCACTCAGCAAATCGCTGACATAGTCCAGTTCGCCGGCTCCAACGAAGGAGCGGGCTTCCGGCGCCCGGTAGGGCTGCTTGGCACGCTCCCGGATCGCGCTGGGAAGCAGATGCCCCGCCGCTTTGCGCAATATGTGCTTTTCGACCAATCCCTTCAGCTTCATGTCCGGCGGGAGTCTCGCGGCAAATTCCACCAGGCGATGGTCGAGGTAGGGAAACCGCCCTTCGATACCATGCGCCATCGCCATCCGATCGCCTTGACTGGAGAGGATGTAACCCGGCAGCAGGAAACGACTTTCCAGATATTGCGCCTGATGCAGCGGGTGCCATAGCGAAAAAGCCTGGGGCAACCGGCTGACCAGTTCCTCGGCCGCATCATAGCCCTTCAACGTCGCGCGCAGGTCACCGGAAAAGAAAAACTTTGCCGCCGCCGTGGTCTTGAAGCGCGGCCGATGCGAGAACAGCGGATCGTCGAGCGCAGTATTGCCGGCGCCGAAGAACGCCGCCAGATACTCCACGGACTGCTGCTGCAGACCGGGCAGATAGGGATAAAGCTTGCGGAACAGCTGTGGCCTCAAGCGCGATGCCGGCTGCCGTGCGCAGAACCGACGCACACGCGCTTCTCTAAAAATATCGTAGCCGGCAAAAACCTCGTCGGCGCCCTCGCCGGTCAGCACCACTTTCAGGCCGGCCTGGCGAACGAGGCCGGACAACTGATAGAGCGGGGCCGGGGCGGTGCGGATGATCGGCCGCTCGGCAAAGCGGATGACTTCGGGGAAGACGCCGGCGATATCGCCGGCCTGGCAGGCAATGGTTCGATGCCGGGCGCCAAGCGCTGAAGCCATCTCGGTCTGGAAGGCGCTTTCGTCGTGCTCGGCGCTGTCGAACGTCACCGAAAATGTCTGCAGCTGGAGAGGAGTCATGCCGGCGGCAATCGCCGAAACCAGGGATGAATCGAGCCCGCCCGAAAGATAAGAACCGACCGGCACGTCGGCGCGCATGCGAAGCCTCACCGCATCGCTCAACAGCGCCTGCAGTTCCTCGGCGGCATCGTCCTCGTTCGTGAGCTTCGACGGCGCGTCCCGATGCGGATAGTCGAGGTGCCAATAGCGCTTGACCGTGACTTGCCCCGGTGTCGCGATCATCACGCTTGCCGGCTCCAGCTCATGGATATTGCGGAAAGCCGTGCGGGGAGCGATTGGCGCCCACAGCGTAAAGATCTGGTCGAGTGCTATCGGATCGATCTCGGCCGAGACGCCGGGGACCTTCAGCAGCGCCTTGATCTCCGACGCGAAGTACAGCACGCCGTCCCTGCTGGTGTAGAACAGCGGCCGGACCCCCATCCGGTCTCGGGCAAGCACCATGCGCCGGCGCCTGTTATCCCATATCGCGAAGGCGAAATCGCCGTTCAGAAGCGACAGGCAGTCTTCGCCCATCTCGTCATATAGGTGCAGGATGACCTCGGTGTCGCTCGACGTGCGAAAGCGCCGGCCCTTGGCGATCAGCCCTTCGCGCAATTCCAGGTAGTTGAAAATCTCGCCGTTGAACGCAATCGTCAAATTGCCTGACACGTCGGACATCGGCTGCTGGCCATCACCGATGCCGATCACCGACAGCCGCGCATGGCCGAGCCCGGCGTCGGCTGCCACAAATTTCCCTTGCTCATCCGGCCCGCGATGGGCGATCGCAGCGATCATGCGCGCAAGCAAAGCTTCCGCATCCCGGATCGAACCGAAATAGCCCCCGAATCCGCACATTGCCATGACTCATAAATCGGTGAGATGCGGAACATAAGCTCGATAGCTGGCTCAAGCGTTAACCGGATAATTTCGCCTAACACATGGTTAACAACAATTAAAAGACAAGGTACTTTTTTGTTCTATTATCTCTTCCCGGATAGAGAAGTATATTTCAACGCAGAACGCAATTTTTGTTCGAGCAACGGCGGCGCGATAGCGTTGCCCCGCCTGACCGACTCGCGCAGCGACTCCAGTCCTCATCGGAGGTAGCTGATAGCACAGTAAAGGCCGATGACTGGAGAACAGGTGTGAGGCAGCCCAATGCGGCCTTCGCGATCAGTCTGGCCAAAGCTCCCGCTTGCGTTCTTCAAAGCCGAGCACGCGTTTGCTATCGGTCCACCGCGCGACCTCGCCCTCCATTCCATCCGGGTCCTTGAAGGTCACAAGACGGACAGCGCCGAAATCTGTAATGGTCCCATCCGAAGCGCCGGCATTCACCAGACGTCGCCTGACTTCCTGCAAGCACTCTTCATCGTGTACCTTCAGCGCAAGATGATCTATGTGACCTCTCTTGCCCATCTGCATCGACCCATCTTCATACCCCGTTGGTTCCGGCATTTGGAACGGATGAAGGGCAAAGCCACCTCCAACGTCGATTAGTGAGTGACGAAGAGTGACGCCACCGGGACCGGGCTCGGAGAGATCGAACTTCGTTTCCGCGTCGAAGATTTCTTCATAAAAGCGAATGAAACGGTCCATGTCGTGTGTGAAAAGCGTCAGATGGTGCGCACCAACCGTTACAGGCATGCCGAACCTCCCTTGCCGATAATATGACGAGCATACCATCTCGCGTTGAACCGGGCGACCTGGAGCCGCGGTACATCACTGAACGCGAACGGGCCGATTCGGTCCGCAAAGCGGCTGTTCGATACGGGTTTCGTGGCGGCTGCTGAACCGGAAAACCTCAAACCCTTGAGAAAACATGGTGGGCGATGACGGGCTCGAACCGCCGACATCTTCGGTGTAAACAATGCTCCCGCCCTTGCAGACCAGCATAAGAGCCGGCTTTACAACGTTACAGACGGGGCCGTGGCGGCAGTCGGGACTGCGGGCTACGCCAGCAATGGCGCTGGCATTACCGTTACAAGCATAGGTGCGTGTCCCGTCGTGGCTGGAAAAGCTTATAGGGTGGAACACCGTTGCACCAGCACCTGAGGAACGGATGCTGGGTGCGGCGGCAGGCTATTCCGAGATTGAAATTTATACCCGCGTCGAATTTTGGCGAAGAGACTGACTGTAGGTCTCCTAGACAAGCTATTCCCGCCTCATCAGCATACAAAAGCCGGCAGATGTGCTGTTCGTCTCATTCCAATATTTCTTACGGTCCCAAACCACAAGGATACTGGATGGCGAAAAGTCGTGCCTGATCTCTTTCATGTCCTCAAAAAGAAAGCGCATCCCGGAAGGGGTGGCCCGCCAATGGTCGCCAAAATACGGACCTTCATGAACAGGGTAGAACCAGGGCATAGCGATGAAAAGGTGGCCGCCCGGCCGAACGAGGCCGGTTATGTTCGGAGCGGCAACCCACGGCCTGTCGATGTGTTCGATGACCGAGTTCGCGATTACCAAATCGTAGGTTCCGGCATCTGCCGGAAGATTCATTAAGTCCCCGTGGATATGGCGGGGGTCATCATGCGGGGCCAAGTCCAAGGTTCTGAAATCCGCGCCGGGGAAATAGTCTTCGTAAACTCGGCCTTCCTTGTCTTTATGGTTTGGCTTCGCGCCGAGATTGAGAACCGTTTTTGCCCCCAGCGGTGAGCAAAAGTCCTTCAGGCACCGATTAACGTGCTTGCGCAAGACTGTCGTCCGGCCACGTCCGAAAATCCAAATCCGATTAAGCATCTGGCTTCGATAGCACTCAACAATGTGAGCGCGCAAGCCAGCGTTGTTCCTAGAATTCGGATTGGCGCATCGGGCTGTCTAGCCTTCGACAATACGGCAAAGGTTTACTGACATGCGCGGCTGGAAACTCTCGGCGGCTGCCGTCTCTTTTCCATGTCGGCAGGCCTTGCGACCATCCACGCCGCCGGCCGCGACCCCTATGTCGGCGGGTACAGCATGGAGTGCCCGCAAGCCCAGTGCTGGCTTGAGATCGAGAAGGGGAAAGGGAAGACCTACAACGTCCGCTTCATTGCCGCCGACCGCGTGGATGCCTCCAAAGTCCTCTGTCGGGCGGATATCCCGATGGAAGGGGACCTTTGAGTTTCACCGCGACGGAACAGTATGAGGACGGTCTGTCCGGCTCTTAACGAAATGTCGCCAGCGCGCCCATTGCCATTGGAGGTTCCGTACGCGTCAGGGAGGCCCGCCACTTGTGGTAGGCCTCTTTTTCAGCTTCTCCGTATGCCCTGTCTGCCCGCCAGCCCATGCCCAGTTACCTGTAGCGTCCCGGATGCAAGACCACGGCTAGCGGGTTGCCAGTCAAGTACGCTGGACCATCGCCACCATTTCAAGGCTTATCGGTGGCGGTTGCCGAGGTCACCGGGAACTGGAAGCTGGTACCTATGTGAATTTCCTTAAGAAATTTGGTGGGCGATGACGGGCTCGAACCGCCGACATCTTCGGTGTAACGAAGGCAGTCCACTTCCCGACAGGTCCAACCCTTACCTACACGCATTGTTTTTCTACATTTTTTTCATTGTGGCTACCTTGTAGATCTCCCGATTTCCCTTCATACCTGTTGCTAGTCTGTTGCTAGGGGAATCTATGCCTATCACGAAAACCGATGTGGACAAGCTTGCTCCCGGGACACTCCTCTGGGACGCAGGGAAAGGTAGCGTTCTTGGATTTGGAGTTCGGAAGCAGCGCCGCGACCCCGTTTTCGTACTCAAGTATTCGATGAAGGGTCGCCAAAGATGGTACACCATTGGTCGGTTCGGGTCGCCATGGACCGTTGACCTGGCGCGACTAGAGGCGAAGAAGCTCCTGGGACGGATTGCCTCTGGCGAGGATCCATCCGTTTGCCGCGAAGATGCCAAGGTTTATAGCGCAAACCCGACCATGGCCGAGCTCTGTGACCAATACATGGTGGCGGCCAGAGCAGGCGCCATTCTGACCAGGTTTAATAGGCCAAAAAAGTCTTCGACACTCGATATCGATGTCGGCCGGATCGAACGGCACATTAAGCCGCTGATCGGATCCACCCGGGTTACGGATGTCGACGCCCGCATCGTCAAGAGATTGATCCAAGATGTCACTGTGGGAAAGACGGCCGCGAAAATCAAAACGAAAGCAAGGGGTCGCGCGTTGGTCACCGGAGGCGCAGCCACTGCTGCCCGCGTCGCCGACCTATTGTCAGGGATTATGACCTGGGCTGCCGATGAGGGGCTCATAGGGGCTAACCCGGTCCATAGAATCCGCAGATACCGCAGTGAGCCGCGACAGAGATTCCTAAACGACAGCGAGCTAGCCATGTTAGGAGCTCGGATCCGAGCCGGGGTCGATCCCGAGGATAGGCCCTTTCACCCTTATGCGATCGCCATCATCCAACTGCTTTGCCTAACCGGGTGTCGATCGAGCGAGATTGCGACCTTGGAGTGGACAGAGGTGGATCTAGAACAAAAGTGCCTTCGGCTTGAAGATACCAAATCTGGCAGGAGCCTTCGAGCGATCGGCACCAACGCGGTCGAATTACTGGCCGCGCATTCCAGGATCGAAGGTCGATCCTTCGTATTCCCCGGGGCTAAGGGGACAACCCATTATCAGGGTCTAAATAAGGAGGCGCCGCGCGTCTTCCAATTGGCCGGTTTCTCAGATGTAACCTGTCACGTGTTGCGACATACTTTTGCATCGGTGGCTTCCGATCTCGGCTACTCAGACGGAACTATCGCAGGGTTGCTCGGCCATAAGGGTCGGGGTGTCACATCTCGCTATGTTCACAGGCCAGACGCAGCGCTGGCGTCTGCGGCGGACGCAGTGTCGCGTGATGTCTGGAGAAGAATGGAAATGTGAGTTCACATCGCAAATTTGGAAATTGTGGCGGTTGGCTAGTTTATTTCGAGCCCGCGGTCACAGCGACTTGACCAACCGTAAAGAGTTAGTGGTATCGCACCATTCCCACCCTGATTGCGCGAGGAGAAAGTGGTCGATTTCGGTTAAGAGCGCGTAGCCCAACTGAGCGGCAGAAGGCAAGCGTGAAGCAGATTATGAGTTTGCAATCTCATTTTTCTGAACTGTTGCCAGGAGCCGGTGGTGCTCGGTAGGTTCTCAACGCATTTTAGTTTTTGGGGTAGTACAAATGCCGGAGGACATTGCGGGCCTTGAGCCGTCTAAGGCAGATCCAGCGCACCGAGCCGTATCGCCTCAAACGACTCGTACGCGTCTACAGTTTCTGGACACCAAGGGCTTGGTGGCGCCGTACGGCTTCCTCTACGTAGACGAATGCCTTGATAGGTTTGGCACGAAGCGCCTTGGCTCTGTATGGGACGAAATCGTCGGGCTGCGCTGCTTTCCCTTCCAGTACGTCTCGCGAAAGCGAGCGTTCTACCGGTATCGCGTTAGCAGAAAGCGCCCGCACGATCGTAAAGACCACCAAATTATTGTTCGAGGCCGCCTCCAAAGGAAAGAATTTCGTTCAGCTTCCCGAGCGTACAAAAAGCTTCTGAAAGAGCTTTCGCAAGCCATTCAAACCGATCGGTTTAAAGTGCGGTTATTCGGGCCGGACGGTCAAATCACAGAGATGCGGCACCCAGAGATTGTTGCCGCTCAGGTAGTGCGCGCGTTTTACACCGGTACCGTACGAATAACGGAGAACGACACCAAGCGTAAGCGCTGGATTCTGGTTGACGAAAAATCTTTCACCCGCTGGCTAGAAGATGGGAATTGCCCGAAACATCGGAAGCTTGGGTTTCTCACGTTCAAGCCTGTGCTGGGCGAGATTGCTGATCGAGCAAGACAAAAGGGTTACAAGCTAACCGAGGAGGCTTTCGGCAAACTGTTGGACGAGGTGGCAACGGCGTTCGAGCCTAGCATCGAACTCAACGACGCTGGATTGAGAGCAATTTGGGATCACGAAAGTCTCACGCTCGCAAAGAAAGAGGGCCCCGGCCGGCAGGCAACGGCGGAAAGGGAAGCCTACGAGAAGGACAGGGTAGACTTCAAAGCGTTCCTCATTGCCAGGATTGAGGAAATCCGCGCCGCGAAGCAGCCATGAGTGGGTCGGCCGTCAATCCCTACAGCCATTTCCTGCGCAATTATTTTTTGGAATTTAGGCCTGATCTAAATAACCAATTTCGGCAGGGGTACATCCGTCGTGTCAACACGGAGCACGACCAATGGAAATCGACGAAAAACCATCCGGGCCCTCTAGCAGGGTTCAAGATCCTGTACGTCTGCTTGACGATCACGATCTGGCAGCTCGCTGGAAGCTCTCAGTTAAGACACTACGGAATGCGAGAGTTTCGGGCGCCAATCCGGTAATTCCCTTTGTGAAGATCGGACGATCAGTCCGCTACCGCCTGTCCGATATCGAGGGATTTGAGGCCGCGAACATGCGCAAGAGCACGTCCGATCGCGGTTAGTCACATCCCTCTACTCAACAAACATCAAGGTGATCTGATGCAATCCTTCAACGACCGGGGGGATGACCCCCGTTATTTCGAATCCATCTTTCCCGGATTCCTCGTGGCCTTCCAACATTGCGAGTTCGGGGCAAACAGCGGCTCGCTACCAACTCAGGGAGGGCACAATGGCTAAAGCCAAGCACCTCTTGTGCCGGCGAACCAAGTGGCGTCAGTACAACGAAATGGACCATGCGGAAACGGACCACCAACTGCGGCTACGCCGGCTACGCGATCTTGGAAAGATTGGTTTCGACGACAAACTCTTTGAGTGTGGAAAGGGTCGTTGCGGGCACGGATCAAAGATCCCACCACACAGAACGACCTCACCTAACCCCTACCCCTGCTCGGCCATGTGTCGGGTGGCTCATATCAGACTGGAACGGAAGGAGGTGCCCGGGATAGCAAAGATCCTAGCCCCTCTCGATCGCCAACCACTGTTCATGACCGTGGCGAGTCCGTCCTATTGGTTGGCACCTAAAGACTTACCCCGGTTCAAAGTCGGCGGCATCGTCCAGTCGATCAAACGGGGGCTGAAGAGGGCAGAAGAAGCCACAGGTCTAACTATCGTAGCCGTCGGTAGGGTGGACTTCGACCTCGGTAAGGCCCAGGACGGGAATGTGATCGTGCGCCCGCACGTCCACTTAGTGGTTGCGGGGTTGAACGTACGAACGCTCAAGACCCACCTCCGCCAACGCTACGATCGCGAGGCATTTCCGAGGCTGAGGCCGGTCAAAGTTGTTCCGGTCGAAGACAAGGGCGCGCTTCGTTACGCGCTTAAATGCCGCCTCGGCGGACTACCCAACCAACGCGACGCGCCGCCGGAGTTTGCTCGGAATCGGCAACGACTAGGCGTCGGCTATGAAGCGCTATTCGACGAATTCTTGCTGAAACATAAAGTCAGCGATCTGCTTATCCTGTTCGGACTTCGGAGAAATGGAAGTCAACTCGAGGTTCTTAATGATAAGACGAGAAAAGTCAAAAAATAGCGCGGAATCGCTTTGGTGGCGCGTGAATGAGTAATTCATACGCCATTGATCGTAAAATACCTAATCACGACCTACACAACTGCACGTTCATCATCAAACTGATCACGAATTCTCTCAGCCTCCTTAAAGTGGAGATCGACCAACTGTGTCCAGATCCGGTGAGGCAGGTGAGGCAAGTGAGGCAAAGCCGAGGAAAATTACCATGTCACCTACATCGAAAATCCGCCGGTACCGCGACGAGGACGGCAGAGAGTGGTCCTTGATAGCATTCAAGCGGTACGACCATCTCGAAGAGACTGAGTTGCTGCCCAGGCAAAAAGCAATGAACCCCAAGGAGCTCAAGAACGCCCTGTTAGCTCGTGGTGCGACACTAGACGAAGCCAATCTCGATTTCGCGCGGTTGGAGGCCGAGCTACCTCCAGGCAGCGGAATTTTTGGCGAGCCGGACCGGCTGGCACAATCGGTCCTTTCTAGTCAGTGCCAACCGATGCATCGGAGACGACGACGTCCTACTGAACCCAGCGCTGACCGTGGGAAGCATCCTTGATGCGCCTTACAGCGCGGGCACACTCGAGGGCTGGCGAGAACATGTAGCGAAACCGGCCCTGCGCTCCGATTACACAGCCTTCGCGATCTTACACGCTCTTGCCGCTCCGCTTTTTCGGTTCTCGCGCTCGAGACTTCAGGAGGGAGCGCTATTCCATCTGTGGGCAAGCGGTTCGACGGGAAAGACGACGGCGCTGAAGGTAGGAGCATCAGTGGCTGGTCCTCAAGCACACTTACCTGACTGGGATGCCAGCACACGAGCCTTGCAAGAACTCGCAGCTACTCGAAGCGGCCTTCAGCTAGTCCTGGACGACACTGAGAAAATCAAAGACGCGGCAAAATGGAGGATCCTGGGCTCGACTGTTCATCAGCTTACGGGCGGTAAGGGAACGACATATTCGCAGGCGGTACAGAATCGATTGCCGAACGTGAAGTTCGATGGGTGGGGCTTATCGACGGGTCCCCTTTCGATTGAAGCCGAATTCGCGCTTGGACGAAACGTCCGCACCGATGGCGACAGAGCTCGAATGATCGACATTCCGGTGCCAGGAAAGGCTGACGGCGGGATATGGTCGGCTGCCAACTATCCCGGAAAAAAGGCGCGGGCCAAGGCATCAGAACGGCTGGCCAATGACGTCAAGGAGTACCATGGGGCAGCACTGATCGAGTGGGTCACGTACTTGGTGGCCAACCAGGACACACTCGAGGCATCCGTTACGGGCTACATCGACAAGTTCGTGGATCACGTCTGTCCAGACCAGGGTGGCGTCCAGCGACGGATCGCGCAAAAGTTTGGTTTGGTCTTTGCTGCCGGGAGGTTGGCCATAAAGACCGGGATATTGCCTTGGCAGCGGCTCGACAGTGATCGACTCCTACTGAGGATCTATCAGCGTTCTCGTGAGGACGGGCGAGATCGCAAAAAGCCTCAGGACGACCCGGCCGCCGCAATCTGGCAGGCCACGAGAGACAGGAACGTTTTTCCTCGGTTCAAAGACGGCGACGATATAAGGATAGTTGAGTCATGCCCAGGTTTTGTTGCCGGCCCGTCGGGCAACAAGCGACTGTTTATGAGCACCGATGCGCTCTCGGCGCTATTTCCCGACACCCTCGCGCCAACCATCGATCAACTGAAGAGCCTTGGGATCGCACTGAAAGGTGACGGCGGCAAGCGGACCCGGCAAATTCGCGTTTGCGTGGCCGGGCGCCAGAAGAAAGTTCGGTTCGTCGTCTTCAAACTGAAAGCAATGAAGAACGCGGCCGGCGTATGACCGACGTCCCTTTTTTGGTTAAATTAGACAAGAGGGGGCTCCTCGTCCGCTGGGGAGTCTCGCCACGCTGGTTCTCGCATAAACCTGCCAACTGCGCTTATGCATGCGTTGAATAGCACGGTTCGCTGCGCGTTCGCGGTGTGACCGACGCGCAGGCTCACTCGTGGAAGTAGTCCCACAGTAAAGGTCTTAAAGCTGACCAGCATTGTATCCATGAGCTTGGCCAGCCATTGCCGATGCGCTCGAAGGGTCTGGGTGAGCCAGGCAAGTGGATCGATATAGGTTGGGATCTGAACCGCTGTTGGCGCGTCTCCGGAGGCGCGTCCGCATTCCTTCTCAGCGCCAGCAGTCGACTCGAACGGTTACGCCATCGGCAAACTTGCCAATGTCCTCGGTCGTCAAAGTTCGAGAGAGCGGTCCCCGCTCGAATGGCACATTAGCCACTTCAAGGAATTCAGCGGCAATGTTCGACTTAATTGCGAAGAAAGTGTTCGGCGCCACCTCGTGCCTCAGTTTCTCATTCACAATTCCGACAACATTTCCAGCAGCATCAAAGAGAGGCCCTCCGGAGTTCCCTGGTAGGATGTTTGCGGAATGTTGTAACCAAGATGTATTAGTCTGCGGTCCACTTTTTGCGTTGATCTCGCCCGATGTAACGCGAACTTCGAATTCCCCCACAACGTCAGGTAACGGAAACCCTGCAGCCACAACCATCTGGCCTTTCTCTATAGGCGTGCCAACGGTCTCGCGCAACCTGGCCGATACAGATGACGACGTTTTCAACCTAAGAACAGCTAAGTCATTCGCGGTGTCGAACGGACCGCTCTCAACAGGCGAGTGTCGCCCATCCTTCCAGATGGAAAGACCTAAGCATTCCTGTATGACATGGTGATTGGTTAAAACGTATCCAACCTTGTTTACAATTACACCCGAGCCGGAACTGACGCGCTTGGCGTTCGAATGCAAGTCTCCGAAGAGACGGCCGACAAGCCCGGCTGCGGATAGCTGTTGCGTGGGGCCTTGGATCTCCCGCTCCGTAACCCAATCAGCGGCCCGGCGCCGCGCTTCTGCCCATTGCCTGCGCGACAATGTTGCAGCTTCTTGGACTCGCCCGTTTTCGGCTGCATCACGAACGTCGTTGGTTCCATTAAGCCAAGCTAAATCAAACCACAATTGTGAAGCCACCGGATCCACTTGAACTTCGAATCCATCGCTTTTGGCTACGCCGTCACGATACAATTCTGCCAGCTTCAGTTGCGCCTCGGCGTAACCATTATTCGCGGCTCGGGTCATCCACTCTAATGAGGCACCGGATGGTGCCCCTACTTTGTTGGGCGGAAGCGCTTCCAGGCCAAGCTTATATTGGGCATAGGGATAGTCTGCCTTTGCCGCTTGCTCGTACAACTGCATGGCCTTCGTGTCGTCCTCCGGTACACCTAACCCTGTCTCGTAAGCATGCGCCAGCACAGCCTGTGCCCCACCTACCCCTTTAGACGACGCTCGCTCGATGCTTTCTATTGCCTTCTTTACATCAGCGTTGACGCCCAAACCGTCCGCTAGAAGGAGGCCGACAAAGAACTCGGCTTCTGCCAACTCTCGGCTGGCTGCCTCGGCCGCAAGAGTGTAGATGTCCGCTGCCGCGCCACGCGTTTCCCCCAGCCCCTGGTCCAAGAGAATCGCTAGTTTTGCCTTGGCTTCAGGCGACTCCTCCTTAACGGCATTGCGCAGCCAGCGCGCCGCCTGCTCAAAATCTCGGACAGGAGAGTCGCGGCCCATATAAATCCGAGCCAAACTAAGTTGCGCTGGAATGAAGCGCTGTTCCGCCGCTCTTTCTAACCACGTCAAAGCCTGCTCATAGTCCTGGGCGGTTCCGATTCCGAAGGAGTAAAGTTCGCCAAGAAGGTACTGTCCGATCTTGTGTCGCCTCTCTGCAGATGCGCGAACCCATCGCTGGGCTTCACCAAGATCGCCCGTAACCTTCGCTTCGCGTAGATACACTTGCGTAAGTATAAGGTATGCTTCTGCCGACGCATCCGGTCCCAAGTTTAGCAGGATATGAATCGCTGTAACTGAATCACCATTGTCCAAGGCTTTGATGGCGTCTAATAGAGGTCCAGCTTGCGCTTTGTTTCTTTCGGTCTGAACCACTTCATCGAGAAGTTTGATCGCTCGATCGATAACTTGCCCTGGGGATGAGTCCTGGTCAGACTGAAACAGCAGAAGCAATTCGTCTTGGGATATTACTCCCGCTGAAATAAGAGACTCTCTGAACGGTCGCCTAGATTGCAGTTCTGCTGATGTCAGTACCACAGCGCTCCGAACAACTCCCGCTGCTTTTCCTTCTTGAGGATACGCCAGCGCCGCTGCAGACCTGTCAAGTTTGGACAACTGGGTGTTGGTACGCGAGTAGCAAGCGCTTTCTATCCCATTCTTAAGAAATTCGGGAGGTATGGGGTGCATCATGATGGATTGAGGATCAAATTCCGTAAGCGGATGAGCCCCCTCGATGCGGCGGATATTGGACTCCACTGTCTCCACTTCCCAACCGAACTTGGATATTAGCCGATCAATTATCAAATCTTCTTCGCAGGGAGCGGCTGGTGATTGCGCTTCATTTATGAACCCAAGCGCGTGGCCAAATTCGTGAAGCACAACGGACCGCGTGAAGCCAGACTTCGCGTTCACATAGTTGATATCGAGATTCATTGTTAGTTCTGAGTTGGTGCTTTTTCTCTTGCTGTCCGTTCCCAGATACGAAAAATTGCCCGACCTCTCAAAGCCAATTCGAATATCGCTCAGCTCACTTGTAGTACAGCTATTGAAATTCCGATTCGGCGAGCCAAAATCAAATCGGATATTTGCATACTGCGTCCACTCAGTCGCTATCTCAGCGATGTGCTTGCGCACCTCCAAGTCCCCGCCCTCGAAGCAAATGCGCAGTTGTGATCCAGGCTCCCAAAGTTTATCACCCACTGCGGTTCCAGAGAATGCCGGATTTCCTCCGGCCACAATCATCACCGCGGCCATGGGTAGGAAAGTCGCTCTCATGGTTGGAATCTTATGACTGAGTCTCATTGGCTTCGCCCTGCGCTACTGCCGCGGTGCCATTAACCTGTCAGTAATCGAGCGTCGCGAAGTAATGGACAGGTCAGGAGAGACGATTGCGTTTAACTGGTCCAGCGCCTGGGTTAACGTCTGAGCGTCAATGGGGGCCGCCTTCAGTTCTGCCCGCAACTTCTCGATATCCGCCCCGCGATCGGCCAATTGTGCACCAACATTAACGGTTGGGTACGCGTCGCGGATGGATGCCTTATCCCCATCCGATAAAATGACGTTGTCCTTGGCAATATAGCACGGGCTCTGCTCCCTCGATTTGTACATCCATGCGTCAAAGCGATACAGCATGATTGAATTGGCGTCGAAATCGCCGACGGTTGTATACCGTCCGTCGTTGACCAATCTGCGAAGGTTGAAATCAACAGTTTCTTTAGACCAATAGTTTGGAGGGCCGGCAAGATATTGATAGATTGTGTTCCAATCGAATTCCTCTTCACAGCTTGCCAAGGGATTCTGGTGCTCATGATGCAGACCCAGCGCATGACCAAACTCATGCAGCACTACTTGGGAGAATTCGGGCTCGCTGGGTGGCACGATATCATACCCCTCCAGGTTCATTGATTGCTCGTACTGATCAGCCAGGTTGATGCTGTCTCTCCCAACCAAAGACCAGTAACCGTCATAACCAAAACCGATCCGTATGTCGTAGACCGCACCAGGCCCACAGACAACCGGATTGTTGACATTGCCGAAGTTCAACTGAAAGTTTCCCCATCTTGTCCACTCCTGAGCGGCAACTGCTATACGAGCACGCAGTTCCTGCCGCCCCCCCATGAAACAGACAAGCATCGATGAGCCGGGACTCCAGAGTTTGGCCTGTTCGTAAATTGCCCTAAGCTCTTCACCGGCGCCCGGCGGCAAGACAGTCTGTTCCTGTCGAAGCACCCGGGCGTTCAGGTGCGGCGGCAGAGCTTCGAGTACCCTAACGTTAGGCAGGTCGGGACCAGGCTTTTGCTGACTGTACGCGGGACTTATACATACCGCTGCTGTTAAGATACAGACAAGCCGCATAAGATTAAGCATGATTTCGCCCTCCGTTTCAAACCCTTCCCGGTTGTTCTGCTATGAGTAGATATTTTAGACGGATTTGCGAATACCGTCTAGCCTAGGTTTCGATATTATAAAGCACCGAGAAGTTGTTCATTCCGTCGATCACCATCTCTAGTACCCGAAACGCGGTGCGAGTCCGTCAGTCGACGATCTCGACACGAACTTCTACCCCATGGCGCTCGCCGCCCCCCGGTGCGGCGGCGTCTAGAGTGTTGAGATATTCCTGAACCGAGCGGCGGGTGGCCGCCATAGCCGACCAACTGATCGGTGCCAACACTTCCGCCTAGCGCTGCTTGTTCGCATCGACTTGATCAGGCTCGCAACGACGGCTCGGGCTCGCCGCTAAGCGAGCAGCTCAATCAGCCAAGATCGAAACACCCCGCAGTTGTCAAGGGCTCAAGCCGAGGGTTTACGGATAGATTAAGGCTATATATGATCTAAGAAAAACGAGGAAAGCTCCGGACCATGGTTACAAAACAGACTATGTTCTTAGCATTTGTCGGCGCTACCTTCGCTGCTGTTGCAATTGCATTGTCAGGCGAATGGGAGTCAAGCGGGATAGCGTCGATGCCGTCAGGCGACTGGGAGTCAAGCGGGATAGCGTCGGTGCCAGAGTCAAATAATTTCAAGGCTAACAAGCTTGCAAACTCTGGTGATGGTGATTGAGTCTCAGCTGGGTAATTGACTCCAGAAGGCCAATGTGGGGAGGCCAATGTAGAGTATCCTGCGAGAGGAGGGAGTTCGTCATGACCGACAAGGACATCCGCTCCCATGAGACTAAGACCATCTTGCGATCTAGGGAGGACCGCCCTCCCAGCGAAGTAGCCAATGAACTCGAGTCTGCTGCTTACGGGGAAGACCTTCATGTGGATCCGGAGTTTCACCCCGATGGCGGCCGTGAAAGCGAGTTCGCCGAAGCAGCCACTCAGTGGCGCGTCGCGAAAAGTTTGCTGACACTTCGAGCTCAGATCAACGCCATGGCCCCGAACCGGAAGAAGGCTTCGGACGGCACAATCTGGGATGAGCGCCACTGCGGCGGCGGTGGGAGGTCAGATCACTGCCCCAATGTTAGGGATGGAATCGTCGGCATTGTTACAGCGATGGACATCACTCATGATTCTGATGGCGGGTGCGACTGCCATAGTATCGCGCGAGCGCTTCACGCCGGAAAAGATGCGCGGATTAAATATATGATTTGGGAAAGGCGCATCGCCAATTCTTCCACGGTGGGAGGTTCCCCGGCTTGGGAATGGCGGCGCTATTCGGGTTCAAACCCACACAATAAGCACATCCATGTTTCTGTGAAATCGGATAAGATCAGATATGATGCGGAAGAAACATGGGATTTGCATGGTATGGAAGCCTCATCTGTCGAAGAGATTTCCTGACTTGTAATCTGCCTATCGGCATGGACAGTCGTCTGGCTGAGTGTGCATGGCCACCTCATGCTTAGGCTCGGTGGTTTGCCGTGGTCAGAGAATGTTGGATTCCAGCTCCCTTCCCTCCGCCAATGCACGCTGCCCCAACATTCTCTTGCCTCGGCTCGATGGCGCACGAACCGCGGGGCTTTTCAATTTAAGCTGCCAACCGCGCTGCCGGCCCCCCGGGCTGAATGGGCGTGCTCTGGCTCAACATTCTCCGAAGCTCTCAACTTCGCACTTTTGGTTCTCGGCTTTCAATCTGAACAATTTCAATTATTTGCAGTGCGCCAGTAGCCAGCAGGTTGGGTGAACTCTCACTAAGCGAATGCAGCTGAATTCCAACATATGATAAAAACTCCTTCGCGACCGCAGCTGAATGATCGTTTCGCGCAAAGAGCGGTCATCGCTGAACCACTACCCAGACGTCGCGTTTGGGGCCGAGAGCAGGCCGGCAGCTTCGGGCCGCGAATATTCAAGAGCGGACATTCAGGTTGCTGTGGGCATCGTCGTGACTTTGCCGTCCTTGTGATCCTTCATACGAGTCAAATGCTCGGACCGGAACATCAGCAGGTACGTATGTGCGAGAAAGGGTATGCAGGGACTATGAATCTAGACGAGTTCGAGACTGAGTTGCGGGCACTCGTAGGAGGCCCGACTGAGTTGCGGCCGCTGGTGTGCGAAGGATCGCCACTCGAATGCGATGTCTTTTTGGTGGGGTTCAACCCTGCCACTACGATGAATGCTGATTTCTGGACGTTCTGGCGAAGTGGATACGGCTACGAGAAGGCCGCCTGGCTCGAGGAATACAAGCGCGAGCGATCCGCAAAGCCTCTGAAGCCCGGTAGGACGCGGCGCCAAGCGATAAGCGCGACACGCCGTAATATTGAGAAATAGTTCATGCGGCGTGCCCGGCGCGTGTGCTCGAAACCAACATATTCGCCTGTCCCAGCAATGACATGGGTCGTGTCCCACCGTGTGGTGTAGGTCGGCGGTAGCTTAGCGGCGGTCATCGATGTTCTTCGGTAGGGTTGGGTTGCTGACACAACCTGATTCGAAGGAACCACCGATGACCACGACATGATGAACCTGCGCACGCTCGTAGAGAAGTCCCCCGACGCCGATATCCTGCGCGAGATGATCGGCTTTGCCGCCGAGCGGCTGATGGAGTTGGAGGTGGGCGCCGCCACCGGCGCGCCCCATGGCGAGAAGAACCCGCTGCGGCTTGTCCAGCGCAACGGCTACCGCGACAGAGATTGGGAGACGCGGGCCGGCACCGTCGAGCTGCGCATCCCCAAGCTCAGGAAGGGCTCTTACTTCCCGAGCTTCCTGGAGCCGCGGCGCATGGCCGAGAAGGCGCTGACCGCCGTCATCCAGGAGGCCTACGTCCAGGGTATCTCGACGCGCTCGGTCGACGACCTGGTCAAGGCGATGGGCATGAGCGGCATCTCCAAGAGCCAGGTCAGCCGGTTGTGCGAGGAGATCGACGGCAAGGTGAAGGCCTTCCTCGACCGGCCGATCGAGGGCGACTGGCCATACCTGTGGATCGACGCCACCTACCTGAAGGTGCGTCGCGGCGGGCGCATCGTCTCGGTCGCCGTCATCATCGCGGTCGGCGTCAACGCGGACGGCCGGCGCGAGGTGCTGGGCATGCAGGTCGGCACGTCTGAGGCCGAGCCGATCTGGACGGAGTTCTTGCGCAAGCTGACCCGGCGCGGCCTGCGCGGCGTCAAGCTCGTCGTCTCCGATGCCCATGAAGGCATCAAGGCGGCCGTCACTAAGGTGCTGTGCGCCACATGGCAGCGCTGCCGCGTCCACTTCATGAGGAACGTGCTGGCGCATGCCGGCAAGAGCGGGCGCCGCGTCGTCTCGGCTTTCATCGCCACCGCCTTCGCCCAGGAGACGGCCGAGGCCGCAAGCACGCAATGGCGCGCCGTCGCCGACCAGATCCGGCCGAAGGTGCCCAAGCTCGCAACCATCATGGACGACGCCGAGCCCGACGTGCTCGCCTACATGACCTTCCCGAAGGAACATCGTGCCAAGCTCCACTCGACCAATCCCATCGAGCGCCTCAACGGCGAGATCAAGCGCAGGACCGAGGTCGTCGGCATCTTCCCCAATGACGACGCCATCGTCCGTCTCGTCGGCGCCTTGCTGCTCGAACAGAACGATGAATGGGCCGTGCAGCGGGCCCGCTACATGACGCTTGAGACCATCAGCCAGATGAGCGATGATCCGCTTATCAGCCTGCCGGCAGTGGCGCGCTGATCAGTCCGGCCCATGCCGGAGAGCACGGCGTCCAATGCCGTCAGCTACACCACGCCAGTGGGCACGATCATGACATGAAGAGCCTTGATTTAGCGCTCCGCGAGATCGCGCCATTCAGTTTCTTGCTAAAGACTATTAAGCCCAAGGTGATCGTCGCCCATGGCAAGCCTGCTGTGGAAGCGATCAATTGGTTTGGAGTCAAGTGCCGATTCTGGAGTCAGCCCACTTCTCGCGCGGCATTTCGGGGAACGCCGTGATGGAACTCGGGCGAAAGGCAATGGCCTACTGCTAGCGGAGCTGCTGAGCGCGGACGCAGCTCTGTACATGCTGCACTGCAATAATTTAACCACTTAACTTGTTGAAATTCCTTGTCAAGTTTTGCCCGCGTGAGCAAACTGCAAACGGTGGTTTTCCACCAGTCGCTCGACTGGCGCGGCCGGGAAGTCAGAGCGAGGTCAGCCGTTGGTGATTATTTATCACCCTGTGAGCGACATAAAGCATGTGACGTCCGACAGCTGCGCTCAGGTCGAAACTGGAATGAAGAGGTGGTATGCAGCGTCGGCGTCGAAGAACGACCACCCCACCATGCGATCCACGATGCTCAGACGCTTGCGAAGAAGCGGAGGCTTTCACTTGGTTCGACTTTCATCGCTGTGTTCCCTCCGTTTGCTTTGGCCGCACCCGAACTTGCTAATTTCAGATTAAAGGCTTCGCCAGAGCCTACGGCATTGGCTGCAGATCTGGGGTGCAAACGTCCGGATCGGATGAAAAACAAATGCGATCCACGCTGATTGAGGCAGCACCATCGATCCGGTCACGATAGTGCCCGAACTTGAACTTCACAATGCCAGGATCCTCAGTCTTGTATCCGATCAGGCCTGTGATGCGTACGACGAATTGATTGTTGGCGTAGATGTCGACGTTCCCCTTTCCGTCAGAGCCGCCGCGCACGAGATAAGTCATCGTTACCCAACCGCGCTTTGGGTCGGGGAGCGGAGGGGGCGCGGTCCCCCTATGGTCAGAACGCTCATTCCGGACGACTGGCACATGGTCTCGGTGTCCAGGTCGGATCGGATGCATTTGATAGGCTCGCTTTTCTCTAGGACCGATAGAGGCAACGCCTGGGCGCTAACCACGGAAAAAATGGCATCGAAATCTCCTTCCGCCCTGGCTACTGCGCACCGGCAATGGTCGTTCTGGACGGTGACGTGGAGAACGCCGTTGTCGAAACGCTGTGCCAAGAAAGGACTCGGGCCATCCATCTCCTGCTTCCATTGAGCCAAGATCCAGCGGGCCGATCCGCAGGACGGAATGTCGCCGTCAGCTCGGAAGGTCATCGAATACCAATGAGCTTTGCTTTGGGTGTGCACCAGATTCGGCCTGTGCTGGAGTCGCAGCTCGTTGCGCTGAGCCTCGTCGCTGCCCTTATGGCATTCAGTGGCACCGAGCGCCTCCAAAGGCGATGGGGCGATGAGCCGAAGGGCCAAGTGGCTCCGGACCGAGCTGTTGGTTAACACTAGCCCGGAGGGAACCGAGTTCTTGCATTCGTCGATGTTCCCCCTCTTTTCGTCCACGACATTCTAAGAACGCGCCTTACCGTGCCATCGGGATTCTTCTGCTCTTCAAATTTGAGCGGCGGTTTGTCGATCTGGCAGTCATTCCAGACCTGGCGGTCGAGATTGCCGTGATCGAAATCGCTGACCAGCTCGGCCGCTGTGGAGCAGGAGATAGATGCAAGGAGCGCCAAGAAACTTGCCCGAGCCGCTCGCGTCCAACTGTCCCGCATGAATACTCTACCTAATGGAAATGATATCAAATACCGCTTCCCGGTCCAGCCCGAGTAACCGCACGCGCGCGCGGCAGGCGCTGTCTCTCAGCGGTGTGCAACACACCGCGATACAACGGCGACTACCGAGAGCTACTCTGGCTGCCGAAACTAGTGGCGGCCGCGCGGACGTTGCAGTGCGAATATTCGCCTTGAGCGGGCTTGGCTACGATATGCGCTCGGTCCATCGAAACATCCCGCTGGCATCTGTCGAAGTCATGCGCGATGGTCGATCAGGTCGTAGTGGGCGACACGAAATCGTATTCACGTACGGCGACGTTTTGAGCGTCTAGGACGGTGCCGCTAGGCTGATGATACTTAATGCAGTGAAATTGCGCGTTAATTGCACACGCATGGACTCCTCGATCATTCCCATCTCACCATCGATTGGGGGCTGCTAACTCTGCTCCGGCCGCGACCCCAGGGCAGTAGCATCCGGTCGCCTAACATAGTCGTTGCACCGGCACGGACGGCAATTCGATGTTAGCTAAAGGGGCGACTCGGATTGGCAACTTCCCTCAATGCGGCTAACAAGTCCTTTCGGCATGTTTCGCTTCCAGCAAAACACATACTTATCAAAACACATACTTATTTTGTAGCGCCTGTCACAAGCTGAGCCACTCGCAAAAGTCGGCATATATCGCCGTTCTCGGGTTCACATGGCTGGTCAATCCGGAAATCTGGCGGTAGCAAAACCGACACTCGGCGACGATAATGTATCTCCACCGTCTTCGGATTAATACCCCTATATTGCTCGACAAGATCAGGTACACTGTCGACATCTACTTGAGCTACGGAGAGTGACAATTCGGCCATTAAGTCTGAACCAAAGCGGCCGGAATTAAGAACTTCGGTTGACGTGCCGTTCATGACACGGAATTGATTCCACGTGCCGTCTGGCGAGACCCTTGTTTCAAGACCGGTCACTCCAGCAAAGCCAGATTGCAGCAAACGTACCGTGAGAGGCTCGTGGAGGAATTGATCTTCTGCGCTCACTTCAAGAGCTCCAAAACCCGCTAGGACAGTTAGCAGGACAAGTCCGCTGAAAAAAAAGGGTGCTCCCACGTGTTCTGCCTCCGTCGCGTCGAGCGCTCACCGGCGCACTTAATATAGCTGCGCAAACCATTGCGGCAACATCTTGTTGGCGGGATAAAGCCTCTCGAACCCTAGCAAGGCTTAGTCTTCTTGGGGGCAGAGACATTCTATACCTTCATCTCCCGGCCCGTCTCGAAAGGGTTGAGTGGCTCGGAATCGCGTGATCTGTGAGGGTTGTTCAGGCCAACTTGGACGAGCGATGTGGACCCCTCTGCTTGCCCGGCAGCAAAGTCGTGCGGGCTTCGATGCGAGGCTATGATGCTGAAGGAAGGTCATTGGCCGCAAGTGTTATGCCCTGTTTGGGATAGTATCGACTGACGCGGTCCTGTTTCCTCTTCCTGCCGGCACGCAGGACCGGGACGGGCAGGTCCGTTGCTCGCACCCCCCGCCGCCTTTCCCCTTCATTCGGAATATCTTCGCCGATAGCGGCTACCAAGGCCTTGCACGTTGCCAAGCCAAGTCCATCAGTATTGCCGAAATCGTGCGTCGCAAGCCAAGCCAGAGCGGCATTGCCATCCGGCCCGCGCGCTGGGCGACCAAGCGCGCGGCCGGATCAACAGAAACCGGAGGTCCTAGCGGGAGGTAAAAGGACGCTTGGCAGCCGCCCCCTCTACGCCGCTCCCCTTCTCACTGAGGCATTGGCCGCTTAGCAGAGTTTCAAAACTGACTCATAGGCAGCTCTTGTTGCAGCAGTGTAAAACTGGTATAATTGGCCTCCTAGAAAGTTCGATTGACAGAATTGTGGGTAACTTCAAGGACGTAACATGAGGTGATTAAAGTTTAACTCAAACAAGGGAGGCCGTTTATGAAGCGCGGATTTACTCTTAAGCACTCGATTTGCTTGATGTATGCTACTGTGGCACTCCTCGTCCCTGGGTCGTGGTCGTATGGCCAAACACCAGAAACCCCTCTCTCGGGTGTCTCATCGGATCAAGGTCGATTTCCAGACGGTGCCCGGCTAGACTCGGGTTACAGCATGGTGAACACCCCCATCATGACCCCAGCAACAGGCCAAGGCTCCTCTGCGACAATTGGATTTGCCGCAGCAGCGGAAATCCAAGCAAACTTACCGCAGGGCTTTAGTATCCAGCCCGGAGAAACAAAGAATATCGGCTCCGAGAGAAACGCAGCCGCTGCCTCTCCCGCTGGACTGCAGAGTCCTGACGCAACCCCTCAGAACGACGACAAGCTCATCACCGTCCACCCGCTTGCTTATCAAGGCGTGCCTCTCTCAAAGGGGAGCGATTACATGACGATAGCCAGCGGCGATGGCCGGCTTCTTATTGTACGCCAGCGCGGATTGCCCGAGACGGTAGACGGGACAACTCCATCAGTTACCGCAGAACAGGCCGTCCGTGTTGCCCGGGAGGCGGCCGCCCCGGCGTTGGACGACGCCAGCACAGCCTTGGAGAGCCCTGCCCTCGAGGTCTGGGTGGATCAGCAGCAGACCGGTCACTTAGCCTGGACGTTCAAACTCCGCGCAGGACCGATGACCGCGCCGGTTGTTCGGCGGTACTGGGTCGCAGCAATCGGTGAGCCCCGGGTTCTCGAGTGGGAAAGTGAGGTTTATCATACGCATCATGGGACGGTGACAGCAGCCGTATGGGCAGGAAGCTCTTTTGTCGAAACCGCAATCAGTAACGAAGCTCTCCCAAGGACGCGCGTTACACGGGATATCGACGGCCTCGCCAGCTTTACCGGAGCCAACGGACGTTACGCATATCCGTCGGGCACTGGAAATGCGCAGATCGCAGCATCGCTTCAGGGCCCCTTCGCAGTAGTTGAAGAACAGGCTGGTGCAGGGCTGCAGGCGTCACAATCAGGGACTAATGCAAGCCCGATGGATATTCATTTCACTGCTTCCGGCGAATCGGAAGTAGCCCAGACGACAGCGTTTTACTGGACCAACTTCGCACACGAATTCGCCGGGCCGGCGTTGGGTCAGACGGATTTGGCCAATCTGCCGGTCAGGACCAATATCGCTGACACGTGCAATGCCTTTTGGGACGGCTCGTCCATCAATTTCTTCAAGAAAGGTGACGGCTGCCCAAACACCGCCTATTCGGACGTGGTATTGCATGAGTTCGGGCACGGTGTGGATTCAGTCACAGGCGGCATTGTCGACGGCGGATACAGCGAGGGTTTCGGGGATGCGCTCGCCATATTGGGAACCCAACAGCCTTGTTTGGGGCGTGACTTCCTGGGTGCCGGAACCTGCTTGAGGCCCGCATCCGATGTGATCCTCTGGCCGCCTGCTCCGGGCGACGGTGTGCACAACATCGGCCGTCGATATGCTGGTTTCGTCTGGGAGCTAGTGCAGCAATTAGAGCAGGAGCACTCCGCTAACGAAGCCAATGCGCTCGCCACCCGTCTGGTACTGGGTGCAAGCGCGGCGAATCCTTCGGACATTCCCGACGCCGTTCGGCTGATGTTCGTCATAGACGCGCCAGACGGGAATCCTGCCAATGGCTCGCCCCATTTCGGTGAACTGGCAGCCGCGGCCGACTCGCGCAACATTCCTCGCCCGCCGGACCCGCCAGCAGCAACAGCTGGAGGCGCGGTTTCTTCGTCAGCTACTTTCCCGTGGACGCCCCCACAGATAGTCAGCGCCAACAGTGTTATTCTCCAGGCCACCATCCACCTCGCTCAGCCGGCGGCAATTCATATGGTCGCTAACTCCAGCGGCCTGAGCTCGACGGGCCATACGTTTCAAACGGGATTCTTGAACGATCCTGACCCGAATGTAGTCTGGACAAGTTCGTATCGCGATGTGGCTGCCGGCGCCAATGAATGGACTAGTTTTGGATCGGTAGCGGCGGTCAGACTTCCAGCCGGCGACCATACAATTTATTGGAAGATCTGGACTAACGGCGGTTCGCTTAAGCTGAGTTCTGGATCTCTGTTGGTACAGGCATTCGACAGCGCAGGTTCCACTCTCGAGGTAGCAGAAGCTCAGTCGACAGTGACAGCGCCATTATCGAGGAGAATGGAGCCGGTGAACGCTTTTGACACAAATGGCCAGGCCATTACGCGAGCCCCTAGTCCATAGGACAGGAAGGGTTTGCGACGCTGAAGTCGCCGAGACGCTTGGGTCGGCTCTCTGCCCCAAGCGCTATATAACGGGCCCGGCGTGGCGGATAAACGCTTCGTGTGCGACCCCAGCCGCACTGTGGCGGCCGGGCCGTAGATTGTCGGTATCACATAAGCGCCAAGCTTGACTCATCAGCTTGGCTCGGCGCAACTTCGATGACCTCCGACAGCCTTTACCTCACCCCGTAGCCAGCGTGATATGAATGATCGGCGTCACTCGGCCGAATCCGGCGCCGGCCCCGTAAGCCTTCACATGCGCACGATCACGCTATGTTCATTTCGGGAGTCGCTTAATGATAGTCTTTGTGCTTCGCCACGCCGACCGGCAGGCTGAGCCTGTCGATGATCTGACTTCGATGGGGGAGGAACGTGCGAGGCTCCTGGCATGGATGCTGGCTGATACTGGTATCAGCTTTGGCTATCACAGCGGCTTCGTGCGCGCGCGCCGGACTCTCGAACCACTAAAGGAGAAGCTCGGTTCCGCCCTTTCCATCATCGGGTTGGATGACGTCGCGACAACAATCGCGGCAGTGAGAAATCAGTCGCCTGACTCCGTGATTGCGGTAGTCGGTCATAGCAATACAGTTGGGCCGATCATAAGTGGGTTGGGCGGCGGCCCTGTGGACTCAATCGGTGCGCACGAATTCGATAAGCTCTTCATCTTGTCCATCGGCTCGGCCGGTGCAACGACCTTGATCAAGCTGAAATATGGACTCCCCGCACCGGTCTAACCTTGCCGCGGCACCCTCCTTGCATGGTGCGGACGCCCTCCGAGTGCGCATCGCCATCGTAGCTTTGTGGTCTCGCTTATTTTGGCATCGGCAACGAAGCGGCTCCGCCCCCGAGCTCAATCGCAAATTCCACGGCGAGCTTGGCAAATCGGGCCTGATGTTCTCCGGTGGCGTCGAGGCTGGCCGTGAGGTCTTCTGGCGTATGGATCTTCGGGTTGAAGTCAGCGAATTGAGCTTCAAAGGGAAATCCGGCCGGGTATCCATTCCTCGTCCACGAGGCATGGTCCGAGCATGCATATCCACACGCTGTCTCCCCATGGGTTATGACATGCTTGCCGCTGCTATTATACACGGCAATTAACGCCTTCAGAAAGTCAGTCACGTGCGGATTCACGAAATCCGTGACGAAATATATGTCTTTGTCCGAGCCATGTAATCCGGTCATGTCCAGCTGGAGCACACCCACGACGTTCTTTCCAGATCCTGCATATTCTCCCGCGATTGCGCCGGAGCCGCGCAGGCCAACTTCTTCCGCCGCATACGCCATGAACTGGATCGTCCGTTCCGGGCGTAAGCCAGTTTCCACAAATACTCGCAGTGCCTCCGAAATCGCTGCGATCCCGGAAGCGTTGTCATCGGCGCCTGGCGCATTGTCGTTGTCGTCATTGTGAATGGAATCGAGGTGCCCGCCGATGATCACGATCTCGTCGGGATGAAGTGAGCCACGGATAGTGGCTATGACGGAGTCTTGCTTCCAGTCATGGTTCACCCGCTCGACGGAGATATCGTCACGTCCGGCCAAATACCCGCTCCAAAGCTGGGCTATCAAAGCGGCCGACTGCTCGCCGCCCGCTGACTGGTAGTACCGCGTTCCGAGCGCCTCGAGACTGCGGATAGTTGCGACGAGCTTTACGGCGTCGATCTTTTCGAGCGCGGGTAACACGGCCGCCTGCTGATCGATCGTTTCCGAAGTAAAGACGCCTTCCGAGTGAACGAAGCCGGGCTGATAGATGGGATTGTTGAGCTCTCGCAGCGCGGACTCGCGGGTCGGATGCAACGTGTAGCCGCCACAGCGGTGGAAATCCAAGTGGAGGACATTCTGCACGAGGCCCCTAACTTGGGGATCGATCCGGACGATGCTTAGGCCATTCTGCGCCTCAACGACCTCAAATTCGGGGGCATTTGGCTGGCCCGCAAAACTCGATTGAAAGTTCTGCTGCGACAACTCGGCAGCATCTGACCCAACGACAATCCATTCTTCAGTATTTTGAGCTAGTGCTCCTGCGGTCGGCACGATAGCAGCGCCCACCAACCCAATTACGGTGTTAAAGATCTTTTGTCGTTTGCGGTTGTGGCGAGTGTGCTTGCATGGCCGGAACTCGGATAAAGGAAGTTGCTGGTTGCGGGGGGGCGTATAGTCGTCCTCGGGCGCGCCGTCTTCCATCCTGATCTCCTTCGCCGTGAGAAACCAAACTACCTCCGCAAGGGCACTTGCCTGTTATTTCGTTGTCATTCTCTGCCACACAACCAAAGCAGTCAATTGCCATTGAACGGAACGTGGTTATCGACGCCAACTTATTCGGAAGATCTAGGGCCAGGTGGCCCGACGAGGAGTACGCGCAGTGCCGGCATTTGGTGGAACGAGTTCAGCCTGCAGCGATTGGGCTTTCTTGGTGCGCGAACCGGAACGCCGTAGCCGAATGGAGAACGTTGGATCCCAGTTCCCTTCCCTCCGCCAATCACCCTCCCCAAAAATTCTCTGCTCGACCTAGCAAGGTCGAAATCTCGCAGAACTGCGGACTTTTCTGGAAAAGCTGGCAACCGCGCTGCCGGATCTTTCCGCCGAATGATCGTTCTCTCGGCGGGTATTCTCCGAACCTGGAAACCTCGTTCTTTGGGTTCACAGGTTTCGATCAATGCTCTCAACAGGTTAGCTGTTTCGTGATCGTGCGAAGTAGAGCGGAGCGCTCGCTAGGCGAACGCAACTGAATTCCAACCTGTATGTCCGAGCGGACGGGCAGCTTACAGTATGATTGATGTTCAGACGTGGCCGTTCCGCAGTCGGCATGTCCGATAGTAAAATTCGTATTACACTGACGGGCACAGAGGCGCCGGAAATCAACTCCCAACATGTTCGCGAGATACCGATGCCCGCTCCCCTAAAGGCCGAGCCCCATAATCACGCGCCGCCCGAACCCATACCAAAACTGGGAAGTCGCCCGCGTATAGGTTGCGAAGTTGTCGGGCGACCAGTTCACATCTGAATTGGCTCGCACCAGATAATGGACGCCGTTGAGGCACTTAAGGTCGTCAACCGGGGCGTAGCGCAAATACCCCATGCACTGTTCATAGGTCCGCTGGAAGCTATGTCCAAAGCAATGGTCAGGCGCGTTGGATAGTAGACCTTCAAGGTAGTAGGACGGCGCCACGCCCGCCGCCAAAAGGCCATCCTCAATCATCTTATTACGCATGTTTTTGAATACCCGCACCGTCTGCTTGAACCACTGGCGGGTGTTCTGGTTTTTGGTCGTGCAGTTATCGGCGTGTTGGCGCGGAAAATTCACAATTCTCGTACCGTCGGCTTTCCAGAATACGATGCCGTCAGCCCGGTCGTGGCGCGCCTCGTCTATGTAGTTGAAATAGTGCCTGAACTGTGCGGTGACTAAGACATCGGCATCGCGCCGGTTGTCGTTTCCGCGAATGTAGATCGCCTTGCTTCCCGGGCGCACATCGTTTCCAAAATTCGCTGTAAGCCACTGCGTTACGTCGGCTTTGAACTGCGCTTGGGAATATGTCGCCTCGCCAGGGTGGGACCTTTGAAAGTTCGCTATTCCGTCGGCCGTCACCCTCGGCGGGTTCACCTCGTAGAGGTTGTGATAGAAAATCTCGTCGGTGCAGATGACGAGATCGACATCGCTGTCCGTCCGGATGTTGGTGTTGTTCTTGTAAGAGCCTTGCAAAAAGGGCGGCTGGAATGACCGGTTGGCATAGGGTGCCCCTCGGTCTGTCAAAACGTTGGTGATGATTTCGTTGGTTCTAGCCGACGACTGGATCGCACCAATCTGCGACCAAGTTTCCAACTGCTCCTCTGGGACAGGCATGATAGCTCCGCTATGCGAGAAGTTTAAGGATTTCTTGTTCCTGATCGCCGAACGAAGTGCGACCTTTCTGATGAAGTCGCGAGAGCTTCATGAGATCGTGCTCGACCAAGTCGGTTGCCATCTCCGGCTCGTGATATTTGCCGCTGACCCGAACGGCATTAAGGTCGCCAAACAGGATGCTCCTCAGGCGGTCCATAGACTGGGTGTTAATCTCCAGCACCCGTTGCAGCAGCCTCACCGACGGAAACATGCCGATATACCGCATGGGGCTCGCCAGTGATTTGATAGGGGTCGGGTACACTCCAACCCCGACGCTCAAAAGCCTGATGTCGGACCGCTCGACCTTATATGCTCTGGTCGCATCGGCAATGGCGTAAAGGCTGGGATTGTTGGCGCAGTAGCCACCATCCGCCAGTTTCACCGTGTCGCCATTACCCAGCTTTACAGTCTTCAGGCAGAAGAATGGGTAGGCCGAACAGGAAGCCTGCACGGCGTCCGCCAAGGTACAAGCCCAACCCGGCACGAAAGTCTTCTGGCGGCCGTGAGCCGCCCTCACGTCGGCTTTAAATATCATGGGCTCGTGGTCGATCCACTTCGCGGCGACTATGCCAATGCCAGTCTGAACCGCGTCGAATTTCTTCCCTTGGAAGATCTCGTCTGCAAGCTCCTTTAGCCGGGCCGTTTTGCTCGAAGGTAGCCACCGCTTCATTACGCTGGGAACGTGTTCCTGGTAGAGGGCGTGGACTTTCTCGACCGGTTCGCCGATTGCGAGCAGCGTTCCTATAATTGAGCCCGTGCTGGTGCCGTAGATGAGGTCAAAATGCTTGTGCAGCGGGCCGATTGCCGCCTCCAGCTCTTTGAGGACGCCAAGCGTGTAGAAGCCTTTGGCGCCTCCGCCATCCAGGCTCAGAATTCGGAAGGGTTTTGTTTTAGCAGCCTTCTTGGCCATTCCAGCCGCAATCTCGAAAAATACAAGGCTACTCTAGTCGATATTTCGTGGCGGTGGGTAGGCGACGTGGGATTATCCACTGCAATACATCGTCTGCATTGGGATTTCACGCTAAAGCTCCCCTCACCTGTCGGCGGAACGCTACTGCACCCACTTGTTTTGTGTGGTGCGTCGAGCAACGTTTCGGTAAGCGGATCGATGTGGAGATTCTCACCAAGGCACAGGCCTCTGACGACTCATGACACGTCCTTTGCGACAAATTTCGCGGAAAGATGGTGGAGATCATAAAATCGCCAACGGCGTGGGCGTCAGCTTGAAAGGTCGAGCTGACGCCCCAAAATGGTTCTGCAATCGCGAGAGAGGATAGTCGTCCTGCGCATGATTGTGGCAGCGACGGCGCGTCAGTACTCGTCGGCCCGCATAATGGTCATCACCCGCGATGTGACGTTGCGGTCGGACGGGTCGGGCGAATGGTAACGGCGGCTTAGGTCATAGTAATCGATCTTCCAGATGATCTTGATCCCGCTGACCGTCATGACCGCGCAATCGTGCTCGCCATAGGGATCGTTCTCGGGTGTGAAACTATCGAACGCGGTGATGGCCGAGATGATATCCCTGATCGCCGAGGGACCGAGGGCCGCTATCCCGGTGGTGATGACGATGGTCCCGCCAAGCCGCCGGACCCTCAGGTCGTCGTTGAGTTGCCTGGTCTCGAGGACAGTGGCGTCGAGCGCCCGGCTGATGTCAGTGGCTTCCCCGAAGGGCGTATCTCGTTTCCGGTTCGTCATGGTCTTTCCCCTTTCTGGACACGGTTGGTCCTTTCTGGCCGGCGCCATTGCCGGTCAGTTCCTGTATTCGAGTTCTTGTTAGGTTGGAGTGGTTAGCCCGCGTCAGACGCAGGCAATGCAGCCGAGGGCTCGCCAGCCGGGAACGCTCCCGAACTGCACCGCCACAGTTGGTTGTCCTTCCCGGCCACTGTCGCAATGTGATCGACACTCGAGGCCGCGAGCCGCTCACACATGGACTGATCAACGACTTCCCTACCCGCCCACGAGCCGTCCACGACCATCGACCTTCGACTGACGTCCCGACATGGGCGCCCCCTCCGGTCAGGATCAGGATACAGGAAAATATTCCTATTGTCGCCGGCCTGAGACCGGGTCAGGTCGGAGTCATCAGTTGTAAATGCGCTGCGGCGGGACAGTGATGGCCGGACCAGGAAGAAGACCTGCCATGAAGCGAGCTTTCTCGATCACACGACGAGGTCGAAGATCTGCGGGCTCAGGTAGTGATCCGTCAGCTGCACGAGATCGTGCTGACAGATCAGGGTCGGAGTCAAACTCGACTGGCTCAGAAGGTGCCTTCACGCACAGGACAGCCGCCGGCGCACACCATGGAGCGGACGCAGTCGCGGCTCGACCCGCAACGATCGGTGAGACGACTGTTATGCAGCCTTCGATGCCGAAACCTTGTCACGCCGTCCATCGATTAAAAACACAACCTCGTTCCAGGTTAGGTCCGGTAAGTAAGCGAATAGTTCATTCAGCCGAGGACGTCGTCAGTGTGAAAATGGTATTTCACCCTGACTGCCCCTCGCCCGGCGAGGATTTCCCAAGGCGACATCGGGATTGGCGGCAATGGGGCGGCTTGATCGAGACGGTATTGCTCATGCCGTCAGTGTCTTTAACGTCGATTTCTCGACGTGTGTGGTCGAGCGCCACCGGAGGCTGTAGATCGTCATCAACACCGAATGCGCTCTGACGATAATCCAACGCAGCAGTTGTAAGGATTTCGAAGTTCGAAGCGATTCAACGAGAAAACCACAAGCGACAGCACGAAGACGAGGGTAAAAAGTGGATGATGTAGCGTATCAACGCCTGGCCCGCATCGTGGGGGAGCTGGAGAGCTTGATACCGAGCTTTGTGTCAATTACCGCGAAGTTTGATGCCAAACTTAGCGTTTTCGAAGACTCGAAAGGCGCAGAAGATCTGAAGCGGTGTCAGGAGTTTTGGGTCTCCGCCGCCTACCGAAACGCGCTGATCCGGCTCCGACTCATCCTCGAGAACAATTTCTCCTATCTGGAAACGCTGAATGTGCTGGCCACCACGCGGTATGTGTTCGAGACACTTGTGTGGTTGCGGCTGCTAGATCGCGAACCGGACCACGGGCTTGTCTTCTACGGGAGAGTGATGTCCGGACAGCTCCAGCATTTCAGAGATTACAAAAAGAAATTGGTGGGAGAGATCGCGTTTTTTGAAAGGCTGCAGAAGGAAGAATCCGCGCTGCATCAGGACAACCTCAGGGAACTCAAGGAAAACGCTCGAACTGCTGGCGCCGACCATGTCTCCGCGGCGAGGGCAGCGGTTATGAACGAAATAGACCGCAAGGCTAGGAGGGCATTCAGCCTTTATGCCGATGACGCCAAGCGAAACGGCTATGGATTCCAGGCGCTCCTTATTCGCAAAAAGGTGGTGCCTGTCGTTGACGCGCAGATCGACCAATTGGAGGCAGAACAGAACGCATTTGTCGTGGCGTGTTCGGCGCGCGTGCGCACGAAACTGAAAGAGCGATGGAACTGGAAAGTGGAAGCCGGTAGCGTCGGCATGCAAGCACAATACGAGTTCATCTATTCCTTCACAAGCCGGCTGCTGCATGCAACACCCTCCAGCATCTTTACGGACCGGAAGAATTTGGAAGCTTCAGAAATGGTCGTGTTTCTGGACTACGTGTACGTGTCGATGCTGGATGTTCTAGAACTAGGAGCACGGCAAGTTGGGTCTGAGAAAAGGGTGAACTAGCAGCGCCCAGTCTCTGATGTTGTCGCGGCGAGATCCTGAATAGGACATCCGCCAACCGGTGGTCAGGCAAGCGAATAATTCAATCAGGCAAGGACGTCCTCAGTGTGAAACTGGAATTTCACACTGAAAACCCCCTTTGCAGTGGCTGCTGATATTCAAACTTGGTCTTTTGAGATGGAACCTGCAACTGAGGGTCAATCAGGCTCCCAATCCCATCTCCTCCTGGGGCAAGCTCTCGATCATCAGTGGGCGCTGGCGGCTGCGTATGGGGGAAGAGCGGCTGATGGCGCTGCTTCAGGAAAGTCTTGCAGCGGCGGCCAGGCTGGGGGCGGCCAAGCCGTCGGACTTCCGCGCGGTAATCGTCGATACCACCGTGCAGGAAAAAGCCATCACCTTCCCGACCGACGCCAAGCTGATGCATCGCGCCCGTGGGCGGCTGGTGAAGCTGGCCAAGAGGCATGGCATTGCCCTGCGCCAATCCTATGCGCGGGTCGGCAAGATCGCGCTGATCAAGCATCAGCGCTATGCCCATGCCAAGCAGTTCAAACGGGCCAACCGGCAGCTCAAGCGCCTGCGCACCATGCTGGGAGCGGTGATCCGCGACATCACCCGCAAGCTCGTCGGGCGGCCGGAGCTGATGCAGGTCTTTGCCTGCCGCTGTCGCTGGCCCGGCGCGTCAGGGATCAGCGCCAGCGCGAGCGGGGCAAGCAGGTGTATTCCCTGCACGCTCCGGAGGTCGAGTGCATTGGCAAGGGCAAAGCCCACAAGCCCTACGAGTTCGGCGTCAAGGTCTCCGTCGCCACCCCGCTGCAGCGCAGCCGCGGCGGCCAGTTCGTCGCCCATGTCAAAGCGCTGCCCGGCAATCCTTATGACGGCCACACGCTGGCCACCATCATCCCGGCAATCGAGGACACCATCGGCGTCAGCCTCGGCAAGATCGTCACCGATGCCGGCTATCGCGGCCACAACGCCCCGAAGGGCAAGATGTTCAAGGTCCATGTCGCCGGCTACAAGCGCGGCCTCACCAAGGTCGTCAAACGGGCGCTGCGACGCCGGGCCGCCGTCGAACCCGTCATCGGCCATCTCAAGAACGACCACCGTATGGGCCGCAACTTCCTGGGCCTTCTCCGAGGGCGATGCCAACAACGCTGTGCTTGCCGCCGTCGGCTACAATTTCAGCCTCCTGCTCAACTGGCTGAGGCTTTTGTGTGCCTTCTTCCTGGCGCTGTTCGCCACCCCCGCAGCGCCGCCGATCCAGCCACGAACAGCCTAATCACCTCTGGACGATCCAACCGGCGGACGCCCATTTGCCAGCCCCGTCTTTCCGGCCTGATCGCAACCGCCGTCAGCGAAATCGACGTTCTTCACAGCCGACAAGATAAGATCGCCTGGGACGGGCGTCCGAAGCAATCAGTGAAAATTCACAGCGAATGCACGAACGCACCGGAGCCGCAAATCCACTCTACAGCTCGTTTCCTGACTTCCGCGTTTACGGCACCGATTTCCGCCGAGCTTGGCTTCCTGACGGATACCTCCCCGCCACCCCCTGTGAGTGGGTCCTCAAGCAAAAGTCCAAGCGACGCTGACAAGCCAATCGAGAATCCCATACCAAGCGGCGCTGGAACAGGGTGATCCGAAAGGATGAACGCTGGGGTGTCGGCTACGAGCAGTGTCCATTTGAGTGCGAGCAGATGCTCAGCGGTACGCACCGCCGCGGCGAGAATAAGTTCTGGATTGAAATCAGCCTCGTACCCGTGCAGCGCTAGGATTCTTTCGAGTTCAGCGTTGAGCGCTTGGGGCGACGTTGCAGAAAGCTGGGCGAATTCACTAGCCAGAATTTGGACCGGCATTCCAAGCTTATGCAACTCGCTATTTAAAGTTGCGACGTCATTGCAGTCTCTCAAGTCTCCTAGCGCAATTGCCAGATATTTTCCTAAGTCGAGGCGCGTTTGGTAGTACTCAGGGTATCGGCATGCCTGAATGGCCAGCAGCATGGCAATGTCGACATGTATGCTGTCACTGAAGAATTTTGCAGCTACAAGCTGGCTCAAGCTTTTTGAGGCAATCCCTTCGATCTTTTCAAACATGTCTTCTAGCTTGTCGCTAGGTCGAAAGAACTCGTCGAAGACGATGTTAGCCAGAAAGACTGCCATCTTCTGTCCGGGCCCTTGCGCCTTGAGACATGCTCCTGTCTTTACGTTCTTATAATAAGGCCCCACTTCTCCCTCAGCGGCAAACTCATCCTGCCAAAAGTCAGGCACAGTGTGGTGCAAACGCTTCTCAAATTTTGGAGCGGTAGGCAGGCTCATTCTTTCTATTCCGACTACTTCCGCCGTTCGATAAACGAATGCAGGCAACAAACTTCGAATTCTGAGACAATAGGCGAGAAGGTCATTCCTCTGAGTTCCCAAACGGGATCAGGACCGAAGGCGCTTCTGTCAACGCGACTAGCTTCACGCCGTTCAACGGGCGGACGGTCGCGCGATTCGCGGGGTCGAATATCAACCTCACCTCGTCCTGATAGCCATCTTCGAGGCCGCTGACCAAAGCCAGGATGAAGTCGTTGCCGCATTCCTTGGCGCGCTTGTATTCGGCGTTGGACATCTCGACCGAACCCTGTGGCGCGCGGCCGGTCGCTTTCATTTCGACGAAGGTCTTCCAGTCGATCGCGCCATCGGCCCCCACGCCATGCCGGTTGCGGAAATCAACCAGCAGTTCTTCCGCCGAGGTTTCCAACGCCTGCGTGAGCAACTCCCAGCCGCGTTGTTCCAGATCGCGATCGGTGTAAGCCGTCGGCGCCGTGCGCGATCCGAGATCGGACGGCTTTGTCGGAGGCGGCGTGTCGTGCAGCTTCGGTTTTGCCGGTGGTGGCGCCGGCTTCGGATCGCTGCCCGGCACCACTGTGGCTCCCAGAATGGGACCAACACTGTTCTTAAGGGTTCGGGGCTTCATGGCGGGGCCTTTCCCACCGGGTGTGCTCACCGTGATTTTCTTTTTTGGGGCGGCGTTGATCTTGGCGGCACGGTCTTCCATCGCCTCGGCGTGTTCCTCGTCCGATGCGAGGCGAATGGCTTCGGCCGCGGTCTCGCGCGCTTCCTGCCAGGCTACCACCCATTCGGCCTCGATGCCGCGGCGCGAGGCATGCGCGAACAACGACGCGATCGCGTGGCCACCGTATTCGCGCTTGGGAAGAGCCTCGTCCCAGACATGCAATTCGAGCGGATCGCGCACGACCAACGCCTGAAGGTGGATCGGAATTTTCACATCCGACAATTCCTCGTCCCTCGCCCGAACCGCAATCGGACCGGAGTGTACGAACAAGGGAATCTCCCGCAGCGCGTCCCAACTGATCGCCATGTGCTGGCGCACCTCTGGATCGTTGCGCGCTAGTTCATCGGAGAGGTGATCGACCGCTTTTCGGAAGTGCGCGCGCATGCCACCGCCACGATCCTGGGCCGCCTCGCGATCATCCGCGACGACCAAGGTGGGCTCGCTCCGCGCCACGCCTGTGAAAACAACGAACGACTCTAGCTCGCGAAGGTCGCAGGGCGGCGTCCAGAATTTCTTGGCGGGCAACGCCTTTGCCAATTGCGATCTAAGTTCGGATTCCTCCACCAGGAAAATGGGCCGCTCGGACTCCCAACGATCGCCGCAATACAGCGGCAGGGTTTTCATGCGCTCGCGATGCCGCCGCTCCGCATTTGCCAGCAGGGGCTCCATATAGCGATATACGTCGATCAGGCGTGACATGACCCCCACGTCATACGCTTGCCCCGCCAGCGACTTCAGGAACGTAAGGCAGTCGTCGAGCATAGGCTCGCGCACGTCTAAGGCCGACCAGAGGCTGGCCAAGGCTGGGCCAACCGGCACGAAGCGCGAGCGGTCGTGAAAGATATCCTTGCCGCGCATCAGCTCGTTTGGCCTTCGCCAAACATTGCCGCCGACGTGGATAAGCCCCTGGTTCTCCGTGAAAGCCTTGCGCAAATCCTGGGCTGTCATGTCGCCGATGCGGGTGTTCCACACGACCGCGCGGGGCACGTATTTCGCGATGTTGCGATAGATCGCCATTACCTGCGCGTCATCGATGCCCTCGACCCCATCGCGCGTCTCGCGCAGCAGGTTGACGAGATCGCTGACTCGCACCGAGGTGACCAACCCAAGCGTCGCCGCGAAGTCCGCGCTAAAATCCCCCAGATCGATACCGACCGCGAAGGCGGTGCTGGCGTAGAGCGTTTGCGTCTCTTGAGTTTTCACCACGGCTTCGTTTGGCGTCACCAACTCGCCCTTGCCGACCACCACCCACGGCGTCTCACGCAATTGGATTAGCCATTGCGCGGTGACTGGTGCCCTCGGATAAACGTAGACGCGCGCCTCGTGCTGTGAGGCCACCATCTTGCGATTGGCGTAAGACCGCTCCCAGGCACGGGCCATGGCCTTGAACAAAGCGGGGCTTCTCTCGCGTAGGTCCTTCTTGGAGAACTTGGAGAATGCGGCCAGGGCGCGATCAAGATCGGGACTGATCCAATCGGCCGGAACTTGCTCGGCCTGCGCCCCGCGAAGTTCCCGGGTCCGCGTCGGGCCGCCCCAACGGACCAACCCGGTCTGCTTCAGTCGCGGCGCGTTCTCCACGCCAAGCAAGGTGAAGAACTTGCGCGGCCCCCGCGAGATGGTCCCATCCGCGCGCTTACGCTGCGCGCGCGTAGCGCCCGTCTTCAGTTTCTCATCGTACCCGGCGGAGATCCATTGAATGCCCGGTATGTTCGCGGCCGCCGTGGGCCAATTGGGAAAATCGCTGTCCAACGTCTTGCACAGATAGGCTTCCGTCGGACGCACCTTCTGTCGGTGAATCTTGCCACTCTTATAAACGAAGCCGTCCACCATCAGCGCCGCGCCCATGGCATGGCCGATCTCATCCGCGCGGCGATCGCTCAGCTCATCGAATCGATTCCGAAGCTCGCGCAAATCCGCGTCCTCTATCTCTAGCGGCGTGGCCGCGAACCGCTCCGCAAAGGCCGCGAGTTCGGTCGATGCATCGACACTTTTCCGGAACGCCGCGTGTTCATCCAGCCATTTAGTCGCGACATCGCCATCCTTCTCGATGCCGTATGCGGCATGCAGGCGATCGAGCAGGTTCCAGCGTAGGGAAAACAATGAAAACTCTCCGCCGAGAACGAGCGGCTTGGCCGTAGCGCCTTCGCGCTTGCACACCACCGCGCGGCCTTCATCAGTCAGCCAGAACGGCACATCGAATAGTTCCTCATCGGCGTGGGTCTCCACCAACACGCGCGCGGCTTTTACCCACCAATTTGGTCCCTTTGGTTGAAACAGCGATTGCTTGAAGCCCTCAAGCAACTCCGTGGTGCCAATAGTGGCACAGACTCCGATTTGATCGAGCACCGTGCGCCACCTGCCGCTCCTATCGCGAACATTGAGCGGCAGCGCCCGCGATCCTTCGGCCAACGCCTCGATATCGGCGTCGGTCAGAAGATCGCTTAGAATGGCGTATTCATAGGCGATGTCCGACAGGGCAACGGGCGCGCCGCCAATCAGGATCGCCGCATGCTCGCCAAGCCAATCGCGCGCGATCTCGAATGATTTCGCGAAGCCATCATGCAGCCAACGGTCCCCTTCGTTGCCGATATACTCGGCAGCGACCGGCACGAATCGCCAGGCGTCCTTGGGCGTCGACAGCATACGGCCATGCGCGATCTCGGCAAGAACATCGCCGCATCGCTCGATCAGCCAGTTGTTCCACGTGCTTTCGATCAAGGCCTCGCGCGTGGTGCTGGGATCGAATTGCGCGTCGAGCGAAAACGACAGGCCCACCGCGACGCGGGTCTTGAAGCCGACATAAAGACTTCCTGCGCGCGCCGCGCTCGGCACGGCGATGGAAATTCGCGTCTCCTCGGCGCGCGCCTTGTGAGCTGGATGCAGATGACCGGGCACGGGCAAGGTCGCGCGCCACACAGTCCACGATTCCGCCGCGCTCTGGACCTCGCGTCTCGACAGCGCCGTGATGGAGGCGCGACCGCCAACCAAAGCGATGTTTTTCCACGGGCCGAAAGTCAGGGTGCGGCCTTCGAGGGTCGCGCCGGTTAGATCACACCAGCGGAAACTCGAAACCCAGGTCAAGAAGATCAGGCCGTCGTCCTCCCATTCCGCGAACCAGGCTTTCAGCCCCTCCTCGCTGAAATCTGGTTTCAGGCGCAGGACGATCATCGTGTCGGTCGCGGGATCGTAGAAGCCGGCCAGCGGTCCTTCGGCTGGCACGACTCGGACCGAAAGCTGATCCCCGGAAAAATGATACGGCGCCGAATGGATCGCGAGATCATCCGCGATGCGCTTGAGCGTCTTCAGGCCAATGCCAAACCGCCCGCGCTGATCGGTTCTGTTAGTCTTGGTCGTCACGAAGGGCAGCGCCATGCCCAGCACGTGCTGGCAGGCAACCGGCCGGCCACTATGCACGATCAATAGCTCGCGGCCAGCATCCGTATCGCGGAAGGCGAAGCGCACTTCCGGGGCGCGTAAATCATCCGCATTTTGGATCACTTCCGTCAGCCCCTGAAACGGCTCGACGTTCAAATCCTCTGCGGCGGCGGCTGCGCCGCGCATCATCTTTTTCAAGGCACCGGGCGATGATGCCAAAGCACTCGCCAAACCAGTGACCACGGCATTGGCGAAATCGGGAGTGTGCGGATCGACCAGATCATCGACACCCGACTGATCGTCCCAGATCATTCGCGCGGCGCGAGTACCCAAGTCGGCGTCACTCTCGGCCGCAATCGGTGATGGAAGCACCGCGAATTCGTTCATATTTTAACGTGCCCTGAAAATATGAACGTTCAAGGATTTGCACGAATAAAGCAACGGTCTAGTTGTTGGGGCGCTAGGTTCAAGGTCAACAGCGATGACGACCGGGGCGCGAACGCGCCGCCCCGCATGTCGCTCACATGACCGGTTTCGGAACCGGCTTGGGCCCGCTTTATGTCCGACATGCGGTGCAAAGCTGCCGTCCAACCGGCGCCAAGTTTCGAACCAGCAGACAGTCTACGACTCTGACGGACAACTGATAGTGTGAAATTGGGTTTTCACACTGAACCTCTCCTCCCCGGCGGGTTTGCAAACGACAGTTTTTACGCTAGGCGCAATAGCGCCGGGTCGTCGGCGACGTAGCGGATGACCGGGTTTGGGGCCGGAGGCAGACGGTCCGGTTCCGGAAAGAACTAGCGGAAAGTTGCCACTCCGCTGACGACCCGAAGCCGTCCCCCAGGACACCAAAAGCGCCTTTTGAGAGCGGATCTTCGATCTATGAAACGGAATACGATGGTTCTGTTTCAGATGGCTAGTATCATCAAAATGGGGATGCGGTCGGCGGTGCTACGCTGTGATATGAAACAGAATTGCGAATTCTGTTTCATATCTCTCGCAGACTTGTGAAGCTGAGACTGGCGGCGTGCTTCGGCGTCAGGCACAACAATATCAATACTGTCGTGGACGTCTGAACCAATGACCTTTGACATTAAGAGGGCTCTCGGCCTGCCTGACATCCGCAACTTTGTCGCTAAGCGTGACGGTGTGCTGGAACGTTTCGGACCGCTTTTCCGCGACTCGGCGCGTCTGACTAGGCAGGATTACCTTGATTTCCTGAGCATCAAGCACAATCACCACTGGTCGGGGTTGGAACGCCTCGGCCGCCGCGCCGCAGACGACATGAACAACCTGCGGGACGCCTTGACCACTCTGGTCGACGAGACCCTACCCCTGTCCGGGCGGTACGATTCCGCCGCATCGCAGCTCGACGGGGTCGGTAGCGCCACCCTGACACCCATCCTGCTCGTGGCCTACGAGGACCGCTACGGCGTTTGGAACGGCACCAGCGAGCCAGAAATGCGCGACCGTGGCCTATGGCCCGCTTTTCCTCGCGGGGCCACAGAGGGCGAGAAGTACGACCTGATCAATGCCCTGTTACTCAACCTCGCCCGTGATTGGGGCGTTGACCTGTGGACGCTGGACGCGCTCTGGTGGGTAGATAAGCTCGAACGCCAGAATACTGGCTATTACAAAGACGCATGGTTCAAAGCAGTCTGGTACATGGCGGATCAGGCGGAACGGGCCGCAAAGCAAGCCAACGGACAGACAGTCGACCGCGCCGTAAAGAATAAAGACCTCAGGCTGTCGAAAGAGGCGCTTATTGCGCATCTGAAAGAACTGCTCGACGAAACGGGCCACCGTTGCGCCATCACGGGGCTCGCGTTGCAGGCTGACGGCCCGGACGATCAGTTGCGGCCCTCTCTGGACCGCATTGACAGTAACGGCCATTACGAGGCTGGAAACCTGCAAGTGGTGGCTCGGTTCATCAACTTCTGGAAACAGGCCATCCCAGACGCCGAGTTCCGCCGTCAGTTGGCCATGGTGCGGGGTGAATAGCTGCTTGCGCCCCACGACCGAACCAATAGACCACACAATGCACTGATCTACAGGGCAATAAAGCCCGCTACTACGCTACCGCCCGCGCTGCGAACTGGAACAGAATTATCATTTCGGTTTCAGCGGCGTCTGCAGAGCGAATGACCGTTTTTCCCCCTCCACGATCTGAAATCGGACCGACCGGTTTCCACCAAGGATGGCCATCCATGAGCCTACAAGTTTTTGTGGGGCCGAAAGCGGTCGGTCAGTCTCTGAGAATTGGAACGCAGAAGCTGGCGCTCGCCCAAGTTACGGCCGGGCCTCTTGATGCGACCGCAAGGTGAACTGGAACGTCGCACTAGGTTCGGCATTTTCGTCGAGGCCCACAACGTCCCGTCGTGGTTCTCGACTACAGCGGAGATCGACAGCCTCAGAATACTTACCGTTGTTACGCCGCTTCTTGGCAACGCACTAAACGAAAGATCGCGACTTACATATCTCCTTGAGATTGTACATCGACAACGTATTCCAATTCCAGGCGATCGCGTTCGGATAGAGTTCGTGAAGCTGGGCAACTCGATTTGTCAAGGAACCGTCGGGCTACCGATGGGTTATTCGAGATCGGCGCATCTTGCATCCGAATAGTCTGCTTCGTATCTTCTAACCATATGATCGGGTTTGGATACACAAGGCTTTTTATGACGTCGGGACCGTCTGCATTGCACCCGATCTCGATTAGTATCTTATCTCTGCGCGAAGAATGCCCAGAGACATTATGGTTTGCTTCTATGACTTTTTTCCATTCGCTGCTCCACATCGACTCCTTGAACACCATCTCAGATTGAGAAGGATTGAGCCGACTAATCCGTTGAATGGCCTCGAACCTCAACGTGCTGTTTGAAACTTTTTCAGCAATCTCGTTTAGAGAGCGATCGTAATCTGCCACCTCGAATTGAGTAGTGTAATCGAGACATTCACTCCGTTCAAGTTCGTCACTGCGACACCGCCTTAACGATGAGAACACCGCATTAGTCATGTCCACGCCTTCATAAGAAAACTTTTCATAACCTGTAAAGGCGCCAGCTTCGGCTCGCCAAAAGTACGCGCTGACGAACGAGGCGCCATCTAGATCTGTGGACGCAAGCGAAGCCCCCTGCATCTCTGCAAGGGAAAAAGTGCTTCCACTTAAATCTGCTCTGTAGAGATTAGCACCACGTAGGTTCGCATATGCAAAGGAGGCACCGACCAGCTTAGCGCTGTAGAGACTTGCTCCGGGTAAGCGAGCACCCACCATCATCGCGCCGGTTAGGTCGATTAGGTCCAAATTCGCGCCGACCAAGTCCGCACCGTTGAACGATGCTCCTGATGCCCGCGCCATTGTCAACCAAGAGCCCTGCAACTGCGCGGCGTCAAAGAAGGCCCCCTGCAGGTTTGCACGGGTCCAGTTACCCACATCTTGTCGGTTTGAGAAGTTCGCGCCCCGGAGGTCACTGTCCTCGAAGTGAGCGCCTGCTAGGTTGGCCCCCAGGAAAGTCACATTTGGGAGCTTTGCGCCAATAAAGTATCCGTGCGTCAAATCACGGCCGTCCAGTCGCAAAGTGCGTCCACCCGTTTCGGCGGCATCTACGCCCGGGAGTACCAGGGAGTCAGAAAACGGACTTGTGAGTGTCCGGCGATCTCGGTCCCATTCGCCCCTAAAAAGGAATTCGCTTATTGACCTCCTGCTTATTGAGTCTTGAGACGCAGGCAGCCATCGAACTTGGTCAATTCGCCGGTCTTGCCATTCGCCCGGAAACACACACGACGTCCAAGAGAACGCCACGACCGCAATCGATATTGCCCACCTGCCAAACCCGCTAAGAGCCCAGCTTCGGCTTCGACGCACCTCCTCCTTTCCAAAGATCAGCCGAACGAAAAGAAATGCCATCACTGCAGATAGGATGGAAAGTCTCTGCACCCAGGTGACCGGAGAAGAATGATACGGTAAAAATTGTATCTGCGTATAGATAAGTATAGTAAATGGCGCGACAAGAAATATTGCCACATCACACACCCACGCAACAAATTTTATAAAACCAGATGCACCATCATTGCGCCATCCTCTATCAACATGCACTAATGCGATCGAAAATATGACAACAAAAAATATCGGAAATATCACGGAAAACTGAGTAAGCGAAAGGATTTGACCAAAAAATGGAAGCCACACACGGCGCTCAAAAAAAAGGTCGCGCCCTTGCACATTGGTAATCGTGATGAAGCTATAGAGGAGGAACAATGCCCAAATTACAGTCCATGATACTTCATTGTACGTGACATTTCCGCCAGCGAATATCACATTGTTGCCAGCGTTTAACGTCGTAATTCTTGCTGTGAACGAAGCTTTGGAAACGGGTTCCCTAACTGCCGTCTCCCCTACCGCTTTCCCGGCGAACCGCCTCCTGGCGTGATATCCGATGCCCTGAAGTCTCCTCCGGCTTGCCACTCGCCTCCATGCACACCCGCTATGCGCTCAAGGACGATATTGCCGACGACAGTTAGCTTTGGCAGGTCAATTCCCCAGCTTGCTAGCTTCTCAGGTGTCTCCTTTTCGAGCGCTTCTTTGATGGCTGTAACCTGCTCAAGCACTTTGTGGTCGTCTGCAATCTTAGGATTTGCGGCTAGTTCCGCCTGTGCTGCCTTCTGGAAACTCGGATCTGTCGGGTTTTTGTCGAGTAGCGAGGCTGACACGAACTTGTATGTATCCACGAGGATATTCCTGAGGCCTTGGTAGGCATCCTTGACGGCTTGTTCCGCTGTTCCCGATGCGGCTGCCGTGGCACCCGCCACTAGTGCAGTTAGAATCGCAGATAAGGGGTCCATCCTATTCCTCCGAAACTTGTTGGAACGTACAATTCTCTTATAGCAAATTTGACAACATTACACGATCGCCATCGTGAAGTTTAATGAAGGGGCGGCAGTTATGTTGGCTCTCGCGACGGATCCACCAAGCTTGTTGTGGAATTGTTTTGAAGAAAGCGTGCCGATGTCCAATGTCCTCGTTTGGGGCAGCCGGCAGCGCGTATCGAACCGGACCGCACCAAGCGCCGCAGTCAATCTCACCCAATTTCGGTCGTTCAACCATACACGTCGCGATGGCCACTTCTGTGAAGGGTTGCGGACGCCGGCCCTCCACGTGGCGCTTGGCGCTGGGGCCGGCGTCCGGAAGCCTCCAGGGAAGGAACCCGCGGGATGGAGGGCGCGGTTTCGGCGCTATGGGGATTTGACGGTTCCGCTTGGTCGGCTGTGGCCCGCATTGATACGTCTGACGGATGGGAAGGGGTACGTCGGAGGACTGGGGATGGCGGTGCGCATTGCGATGCGGCCCTTGAAGAGCGGGCGGTTTCGGCGCTGCAGATGGTGTGGGACATGCGATCAGCCGGAGACGCACGATCGCGTCGGGCCGCCGACGATCAGAGCCCTCGGCGGGTATGCAGAGCGATGAAGAGCGGCTTGTGGTCATAGCGCCGTCGTCCATGGCGGTGCGCGGGCGCGGCCGCCGCGTTCGAAGGTCTCGATGACGACCATCCTGCCTCCGCAGCATGGACATGGCGGCCGCCAGTCCGATGGCGTGGCGGCATCGGCGCCCGTTCCGTTGCATTCGGCCTTGGGCTGCGGCGCGGCGAGAAGTTCGCGGACGTGCGCGATGTTGGCCGTGCGGCCGGCGCTGGCTAGCAGCCCGTAGTGACGGATGCGGTGGAAGCCCTTGGGCAGCACGTGGAGCAGGAAGCGGCGGATGAACTCGCCCGGATCGAGCGTCATGGTCCGATAGCGCTCGCGCCCGTTGCAGCGGTAATCCTTGCAGCGGAACGTCACGCCGGCTTCGTCGAGGGCGATCAATCGGCTGTTGGAGATCGCGACGCGGTGGGTGTAGCGCGACAGGTAAGCCAACACCGCCTCAGGTCCGGCGAAGGGCGGCTTGGCATAAACGAACCAGTTCTTCCTCCGAAGCGGTGCCAGGAAGGCAGCAAAGGCGCTGTGCTCAATCAGACCGTCGTGATCACCGAAGAACTGCAGGCGCCCAGCAGCATGGGCGTCGGCGAGCTTCGCCAGGAAGAGCCGTCGGAACAACCTCGACAGCACGCGCACGGGCAGGAAGAAGCCCGGCCTGCAATGCACCCAGCGCTTGCCGTCGAGCGAGATGCCGCCACCGGGCACGATCATGTGCACATGCGGGTGATGGGTCATCGCCGAGCCCCAGCTGTGGAGCACGGCGGTGATGCCGATGCGCGCGCCGAGGTGCTTTGGATCGGCCGCGATCGTGAGCAGCGCCTCGGAGGCGGCGCGGAACAAAAGGTCGTAGATCACGGCCTTGTTGTAGTAGGCGATGTCGGCAATCTCGGCCGGCAGCGTGAACACGACGTGGAAGTAGCCGACCGGCAAGAGATCGGCCTGGCGCGCGGCGAGCCAGTCCCGTGCCGCCGCGCTCTGGCATTTGGGGCAGTGCCGGTTGCGGCAGCTGTTATAGGCGATGCGGCTGTGGCCGCAGTCCTCGCAAGCCTCGACATGGCCGCCGAGGGCAGCGGTACGGCAGCTCTCGATCGCCGACATCACGTTCATCTGGCCGAGGCTGAGATGACCGGCATGCGCCGCGCGCCAGGTGGCGCCATGGCGATGGAAGATGTCGGCGACCTCCAGTGACGGGCGGCTCACCGCCGCGGCGTCATCTGTCCGGTCGCGTCTCGTCCTCCGTCAGCAGCTTGATCCGGTCGAGTGGGCTCATCACGGTGCGGATCGTGTTGGTGGCGACGCGGGCATAGAGCGCCGTGGTGTCGAGCTTGGCGTGCCCAAGCAGGACCTGGATGATGCGGATATCGATGTCCTGCTCCAGGAGATGGGTGGCGAAGCTGTGGCGCAACGTGTCGGCGTCACCCGTTTCCTGATCTCGGCCGCCTCCGCAGCGGCATGAACAGCGCGGTTCAGTTGGCGGCTGGAGAGCGGTGTGACCGGATTGCGTCCTGGGAACAGCCAGCCCCGCGGCAACATCACGCCGCGGCGCTTGCCCTCCCGCCACCAGGCGCGCAGCAGTTCGAGCAGACGCGGCGACAGCATGGCGTGGCGATCCTTGCGGCCCTTGCCTTGTTCGACGCGGATCAACATGCGCGTCGAGTCGATGTCGGTCACCTTGAGCGCCACCACCTCGGAGACCCGCAGCCCGGCGCCGTAGGCCGTGCCGAGCGCGGCCTTGTACTTCGGCCCCGGCGCCGCTTCGAGCAGCCGCGCTACCTCCTCAGCGCTCAGCACCAGCGGCAGCTTGCGCGGCTGGTGGACTATCGCGAGACGACGAGAGAGATCGGGTCGGTCGAGCGTCACGGTGAAGAAGAAGCGCAGCGCCGAAACCGAGCTGTTGATGCCCGGCGGCCGCATGCCGCTCTCGGTCTGGTGCACTTGGAAACGGCGGAGGTCCTCAGCCGTCGCCGCATCGGGCGAGCGGCCGATGAACGCCGCAAATCTCTTCACGCAGCGGATGTAGTCACGGCGCGTGTCCTCGGTGAAGCCACGCACGTTCATGTCTTCGATCATGCGCTCGCGAAGCGCGCTGCCGGACGGATGCGAAGGGAAGGTCATCGGATGCTCCTCTCAAGCTGAAGGTTGACCCTTCATGCTCGGAGGCCGATGCCTGTCCGTCACCCCTCGTCGATTACAACCTCACCGGCGCTGCCGATAAACCAGCAGGTCTCGAACCTGCGCCCTCCCGCGCGAGCGGGTTCGTTCCCTGGCGCAACCGCGATCTCAAACATCATCACTGGCAACGTCTGCTTTCAGTAAATGGCAAAGCTGGACTATTACGGCCGACATGCGCGCAAAGCTGACACTCCTTACGCGCAAACTGTCGGATTTGGGTTCCCTCACCCGTCGGTGATGATACTGCGCCATTCGTCTTGTGTGGTTCGTCGAGCGACGTTTCGGTAAAGGCTGATCGTCTGAGCAGTGTCGTGGCAGCGAGGGCGAGTCACCACTCGTCGGCCCGCATGATCGTCATCACCCGAGAGGTGACGTTTCTGTCGGACGGGTCGGGCGAATGGTAACGGCGGCTTAGGATGTATACCCAAGATCTGAAAGGTGATTTCGTAATGAAGAATATTGCTGCGTCTTCCATACTCCGAAGGCCGATACCTCTTGAATTATGCCGTCAACGGTTATCCCATCCTCTGGTGTCGGGTCTCTGGGGCCATCAGAAAGCACAAGTCGATCTAGGCGCCGTAGGCTTGCGGCGCTTCCCCAAAGCAATTCGCCGGTTGAGTTGTCGACCAGCTGAGACCCCAATACTCCGGGGACCAACACTATCGGACGGATAGGCTCCGACCAAGCGGCGGTCGGCGCGAGAAGTATCAAGGATACGACGAGGGTCCAAACGCGTACCCTCATGCCAATTGAGACTCTTCTCTCACATACTTCTGCGGACATGCCCAACAGACGCTCCTGCCAATCTCTTTTGATTGCCGCGAGTTGATTGATCGTGCCATTTCCGAGGATATTTCTCAAGGTCATCAGTTGCCCGAGATTCCTTCCAGCAGACTCAGATGCAGCGCAACAAGGGCTATTCTCCACGCTAATGCCAGCATGCACCAACTGCTGCTTTTAGAAGTCGCTGCCGACCGCTTTGCGGCGCGAAGCGGCCATTCGTTTCTGCAAGACAAAGGCCGCCTCGGGGTCAAACATTCACTTTCCGATTCTGCGCCTCGCCGCAGGTGCGTACCGCCTACGTTCGCAACGGGCGGTTCCAATCAGGCTGCGAGGTTTTGGGTCGGGTAGTCGGCGCTGCCGATCCACGCACGGGTTCTCGCCTTGTAGCTGCTCGCCGGCCCACCAAAACCAACGGACGCGGCCGGACGATCCGTCCCATCTGATGTTGGCACTGTGGTACAGCTTTGCAGTACCAGACAAGGCGGTCGCGAACCCATTCCCTACTGAACACGCGCGTCTGTACGGATCAGAGTAGCTGCCGAAAGATCGATCCGTGCCATCCGATATTTGCCGTCGTCCGCTCAACGACCTCGCCCACTACCTTGATCCGCGCACGGAGGCCGCCCGAAAGGGAATGAGAAGTCTGGTCCAATAGCGAAGGCTAGATAGGACAGTCTGGTTCTATTGGCGCTGCAAGTTTGGCGAGCGCTCGAGAGCGCCCTTTGGCGAACGAACGATCAACCCTAGGCCAAGTCTCTCGCCCGCTTCTCCAAGTCGAGCAAGAGGTCCTCCTCGTTCTCAACGCTATTCCACTTGTAGTGCGCGACCTGCGCGGGATAAAGCGTATCGCTCCGCTACTGCATTCGGTAGAGCATGACCTATGTGAGTGGGTCTTGGATCTTCATCGCCGGATATCGGATCAACCGGCTATTAACTCCTGCCTGGAACTGGATATCGAGTGGGCGGGCCCGCTGCCTGAGCAGACCTGGCTCTTGCCAGATGGCGATTTCGAGCCGGGCTCTAGTGGAAAGCTCAGTTTACACACTCAGCAATGTAAAAAGCGCCCCGGCATTCGGAACTCTCGACGCAGCACGGAGACGAAAAGGTGTCATATATCTTCGTCGAACCCGAGCAGTGCGTATACTCGAAATGAGTGTCGTCAATTTCTCGGCATGCCGATTTGCCCTGGACCAAGCCGCCCGAACCATTGGGCCGGGCACACCAATTTGGTCGGTTATCCGTTCCCAGATCGCCGCATGTCTGAATGTCCTCTGCGAGCAGAGGCGAGCATATGCCCTGAAGAAGGAACGAGAAAATCACGATGCGCCTCATAAACATCTCCTCTTTTTAGACAGGTAGGTTTTAGCTTCCAGCTGAGACAGGCAATATAATATTTCGGTGCAGAATGACCGGACCGCCAGGTTTGACCTTGTCGCCGGCTGAATCGGCCCTGCGGCTAAAACTGCGATACGCCCGTGACGTTGCGGGAGTCGTTAATATTCCAGGCATCAGACCCCTTATCCGGAGGCTCAGCGAAAACCGCTTTGATTGGACCGGAACCAAAACGAGCAATCGCCTCGAACGACGGAAACTGGCCAATGGTGCCTTGGAATTCGATCTTCTTGGCGGAAAAGTCGATGGTAAAGTCTCCATCAAAATGGATGTCGGGTGAACCTGAGAAGCAGGAATTGTTGGCTTTGCCGTGCACTGGGAATCGCACACGGCTACCGTCGATGACGGGCGCCCCGATCGTGGAGCGCGACGTGTCGACCGGCTTCCGGCATTCTTCATCGCCGTCCCCGCAATCGACTTCGATCGACGTGGACGGCAGGAACTCGGCGGCCCAATTTGCGCCGTTCGAGCTTACTTTGATGTGAGCGGAGAGCCGCGAGGAGTCCGAGGGCCTGAGTGACGCGCCCCGTTGATCAGTCAGGAAGCAGTCGCTCACGCCAGGAAACGGCCCTGGAATCATCGTCTGGCCCGATTGGCCTGGCACCGGCAGGATGTAGCCTGGATTTGTGCTGTGCTCGTTAGGGATGAACGAGCGGATCCAGATCTCGGCATCGATCGCCGCTGCGCCCTGTGCAAGGACGAGTAGCATGGCAAGTCCGAGCATCATTTCCATAACAAGCGTTCTCATCATCCTTCCTCCGGGTTGTTGCCGAAAACCGGCCGCCGACATCGCGCCGCGGTTTGGCGGTGATGCCGTTCAATAATCGACACGCTGGCTGAAGACGCCCACATCACGCGGGTTGCGACCGGCGTAGCGCGTCTAGATGTTCTCCAGCATATTTATCCAGACCTTGTGCCCCTGCTCGAAGATCTTCTCGTTCTTTATGATCGGGGTCGCGAAAATGCCGGCATCGACGACACGATCGGCTGCCTTCACGAAGATTGTGAGCGAGTCCCCATTGTCCCGCACCCCGAATGCCCGATTGCCGGAAACCGGGTGCCAACCCGGGCTGGTGTAGGTGTTGGCGGATCCGACCTTGACCGTAGAGAACACGAAGTCGGTGTCGGTCTGGCATGAGGCAACGACCGCGCCGGTCTCGAGATCGAAGATCCCGGCAATGGTCGACAGGGTGAATACGAGCACCGCACCGGAGTAGCTGTCGGAGACCCACAGCGAAGCGCTCGTCGCATCCAGCGGTTCCATCTTGTTGTATTCCGAGCCGGTGAAAGCGATCGTCGACAGGTTGGCGCGGAACTCAGACAGCAGCTCGGCCGCGCTCTGGCCGTTCTTGTCAATCACGATCGAATACTGATCGATGTTGAGCTTGCCCTGCCCCTTGCCTGCGATCGTCTGGACGACGTCGATCTTGGGGTTGAGGTCCTTCGATGCTTCGAAGGATTCGAGCTCCGACCAGCTCGGCCGATCAAACACCCTCGGCGGAGCAACGAATTGGACACACTCCGCCCAAGCTGCCGTCGCTCCCATAAACAACGCGAGGAAGCCACCGAAGAATCTCGTCATCATTCGCTCCATCATGCGGCTTATGCCGCTGGTCCAGGTTGCCCGCAGTTCAGTCCTTGAGCTGACGCTTTAGATTCCCCAGGCCCTGCCCGAGGTCGCCGAGCACGGCGGAGATGCGCCCTCTGCCGAAGAAGATGATCAGGATCACCAGGACGATCAGCCAGTGCCAGATACTCAAAGTGCCCATGGAATTTCCTTTCTGGGGTGTTGCGACCGGTCCGCTTCAAGCGTTTTCGAGGAAGGGGACGCGCGCGCTGAAACGCGGTCCGGATTCCACGAAGCTATCCAGCGCGAACATAGTCTTGGGTGTGATCGGTTCCTTGCGGTAGGCGGCCGGCATGCGTCGGTCTACCTCTTCGAGGTAGGCTACGACGCGGCCGCGTCCGAGTTCGCTGAGCGCCGCGTCCGGCAGGTCGAAGTCGACCGTCCAGACCAGCGTGGTGTTTTCGAGCTCAGGGTCGGGCAGTTCGCATTGCGACATGTCGTCGAGCTTCAAACCGGCGGCATCGATCGGCGTGCGCATGAGCCCGTTGTTCCCGTCGTCGACCTCATGGAAGAGCGCGAGCTTCATTTTCGGCCGACGAAGCGTCTCGAAATTGCGCTCCCATTCCCGCCGTTCCGGTTCGGAACCCGGCAGCAGCGCGGGGTTCAATTCCTTGATGTCGGTCGATCCCAAACCCTTCACGGTGATCGAAACGCGCCGGTCCGAAGCGCCGGCGAGCTTTGACTCGGCGATCTCGACACGACGTTCCGGCAGCAGCTGCATCGTGACCGACATGGGCTCGGAGACTTTCAGGTCATCCAAGATCGACTCATCCTGGTAGCGGACGACGCCGAAGCGCACGAAAGGCTCGGAGGCGCGGATCGGCTTGAGATCGACGTCGACGTACCATTCTTCGCGATCGAGATCGAAACAGGGTTCGAAGGTGAGCAGTGAAACCGGCAGGTATTCATTGGCTGGCTCGGCCGGCGCGCCCTCGGCGGTGTCCTCGCTGCTCGGCGATGCTGCCTTCGGGATTGGCATCAGTACGGGCGAAACGAATTTCGGACGGTGTGGCCCCTCCCCGAGCCGGCTGAGGTCAGCGAACGCCTCAGGCGGAATGAAGTTGCCGTGCTGCGGGCTGCGATCCTCGCGGATGGGGTCGCCGCCCCAGCGGGTGATGTAGGCCCCGCCGTCACCAAGATCGGCGTCTTCGAAGTTGCGCAGCCTGAGGGTGCGCTCGCCGAAGCGGATGATATCCCTGTCGACATCCGCGCTCTTCAGATCCTGGTAGTTGGGCGGCCACAGCACGATGCCTGCCCGCTCTCCTTCGCCCGAGCTGAACCAGCCGCGGCCGAAGTAGAGCCGGGTCATGGCCTTGCGCACCAGGCGGTGCGTCTTGACGCCCAGAGCCGAGGTTTCGGCGCTGCGTGCGATTACGAAGGACGGTTCCGGCCGGAGCAGGTCGGGCGCCGCCGGCCTGCGGGTCGACTTCATCCAGACCTCGGCCTGCTCCGTGGCGAGGACGGCCTGGTCGATTCGCTTTAGGGGCTGGCGGCGGTAGAGCAGCTGCTCCTTGCCCTGGAAATAGGTCGGAGCCGTTTCGAACGCGGCGGCTTGCCGCGACTCCGACACGAGCTTGAGCGTCAGCCTGCGGGCAAGCGTGTCCTTGAAGATATGCGGCCGCTCCGTCTTAAGCACCCGGGTCCGCTTCGTAACGTCCTTCGCACCCGGCTGCATCGCAATCTGCTGGGTGATCGGCGCCATCATGCTCGCCGCGGCGAAGAGCGGCGCAAGCTCGATCGCAGTCATGCGCTCCCGCGTGGCGCCGAACACCGGCTCGCCCGGCTCTTTCCCGGCGGGCCTTTCAACGATGTTGATGGTGTCGGGCAGCCGGCACGCGCCGGTCTTGTCGTCCTCCGTCAGCTTCAGCAGTTCGCCGACCGCGCCGTAACTCGGCAGATTGCCCACGTTGAGGAGCGTGACGGTCTGACGCGGCAGCGTCACCGCGCCGTTCTCGGCCACCCGGAAGCCCACCACGTCGGTGGCCGAGACATAAGCCTCCGCGCCCTGATCGGTCAGAAGCATGGGCCAACGGCCCGACCGTTTGGAAATCATGCTTCGCCCACGGTCGGACGAGTCAATCCGCGGACCGTCGGTCGCGACCGTCTCCGCCAGTATCTGGAAACTGTCTATCAGGGACAGATCGACTTCGACCTTGCCCCTGAGGAAGAGGCCGGTTGCATCCGGCGAGTTGGCGAGCGGTGGGTTTGTCACCGCGTCGCAGGCGATGTCGTCGGAATGCCGGATCGCCTCGATCGCCGCGGCGTCGTGCCAGCGCACCAGCAGCGGCGGCTTGTTGACGGCATGGCAGACGCGTAGCGTGGTGACCGCGGCGATCTCCTCGATCGGCCACTTGTTCTGCATGGCTTCCAGTAGCTGCTCGGCCACCGCCTCAAGCGTCGCTTGGTCCGGGACGGCCTCCCCTCCGAGACCCGTCAGCAGCTGCACTCCGCCCGCGGCCTTGCATGCTGCCGCCACAGCGTCGCCGCAGATCTCCTTGATGCGGTCGAACCGCGGACCCGCCGGCCAGGCGAGCTTGATCTGCACGGCCATCGTTTCAGGAACCGAAAAGCAGCGTGCAAGCGTCTTACTGGTGGGCAAGCAGGCGACTTCGAGGTCGAAGTCCTCGCCGGGGTAGAGCTTGATGAGCAGGCGCTGCACGCGGGTGCCGCGCACCGGCTTGCTCTTGCTGAAATTGCCGGCCTCGTCCATCCACAAGGGACCTTCGAGCGTCGCGATTTCGGCGATTGCCTTCGGGTGCGCCTTGCGAACGGCCTTTGGGCCCCCAGCTACCTTCGCGATAGTTACTGCAAGCGGCAGGATGTCGGGGTATCCGGCCTCGCCGTACAGCGCCGCGGAGACGCTACCTTCGAGGTAGCAGTCGCTTCCTCTGATGCGGGCCCTAATCGAATAGTGGTCGATCGCCGGATCCGGGAGATAGCCGATCCCCCCCTTCCCGGTGGCATTCTTGCCGCCAGGCTCGAAAACAGGGATGCCGCGCTCCATCGCCTCTGTCGCGGCGGCGACTTTGCGGCGGTAGATCGCTCCCTCGCGATCCAACGTGTCGCGCTCGCTTGTAATGGCCACGGGGAACCCGCTGGGCTTGGGAGTCGGCGCCCCGGATTCCGGCTTAGCCGGAGAACGAGGCATATAGGTGACATCGGTCAGAGCACCGCGGCGGATCCTCGCGCTGTCGCCCTTGTCGAGGTTGCCGTGACGCACGACAAGATCAAGCGCCACCTCCGGGGCGATGAGGACGCGCGTGGTTTCGCCGGGCGTGGTCCGCACGGTTCCGTCAACATATGCGCCCCTGATCCCGTCCGGATCGGTGATATCCTCCAGATGCGACTGCTCGCTGCTCCACGAGCGGATCATGGCCTGATCCGCCTGTTCGTAGCCCATCTGGGCCCGGCGCAACTCGGCCAGCGACTTCGGCAGCATCAGCACGGGCGCGGCGATGCTCTCGTGCCGCAGGAAGCGCCGCGGCTTGGATGCATCGACGTCGGCTGCCGGAAGAATGTTGGCTGCGCCGGTGCTGACGGCGGTTTCCTGGTCGGCCGCCCGCGGCGAACCGCCTCCAAGGAAGGTCGAGCGGAAACGGAACATGTAAGGATAACCGAAGCGCAGCGGTGCCGGGCAGAGCGTGTCCTTTGGCGTCGCCGATGGAAGGTCGAGCGTCCGGTCGAACGGCAGAAAGCTCTTGTTGCTGATATTGCCCAGGCCGGAGTCCGTCAGCACCGCCGCCGGCGTGCCGTCCCAGAGGAAGATCGCTTCCTCGGCCACGGCTTCGCATGCCTGACCTTGCTGCACATTCAAGGGCATGAAGCGCGCCGCCACCTGAAAGGACGTCTCCTCGAGCAGGCCCTTCGCGGCGTGGTCCGGAAGAAGGGTCTTCAGCAGGCCTTCGACGACGGCCTCAGCGTTCTTGAAGTTGAAGTCGACGTAGCGATGCATCAGGCTGCGCCAGGCAAGTTCGGGAAGTTTCGTCCCGGGCGCGGCGGCGGCGACATCCACGCGGCGGCCGATCGTCAGTTCCTCGGAATGCAGCACAATCACCTTGTCAGGCCTGGTCAGGAAGTCGGCCTGCACCCGCGACAGAGCCAGGTCGCGCGCGATCTGGTCGGCCCTGCCGCGGTCGAGGAACGTGAAGCCACCCGTCTGATGGGCCTCGCCGCGGTCGCGGCCGGTGGTCTTGCTGTCGACGGAGCGCCTGAGGTCGAGCGAGACGAGATCGTAGCGAGGGATGTCGACGAGCGTCTCCTCTGCGCCTCCCTCACCGGTGGCTGCCTGCCGGCTTTCGCCGAGTTTCCAGATCCCATCCCTTTGCTCCACGAGATCGGGGTGATCGAGGATGACGAAGCTGGACGTCCCGTCCTCTTTCTTCGTCTCCACAACATGCGCCTCGAACGCCGACACCGGCCAGAACCCGTGTGCATGGCGGCGCGCCGCCGTTGCAACGAGGGCCTTGCGCGGGTTCGCGACGGCGACGGCCAGATGCGCCTTCTCCGCGGCGATGAATTTGGATTCCTCGACCTCGAAGTCGATGGCGAGGCAGAACAGGCGCGCCAGCACCGGATCGCCCTGCAGCGCGAAGAACACGCCGCGGAGCCTGTCGTAGTCGGCCTCGCTCTGCTCCTGGTGAGGCTGGTCGGGTACATCGGGCCGCATTTTCTCTGGCGTGGCCGCGTATTCCTGCCGGCGTTGCAGCCACGTGCCGTATTGATGCGTCGCGCGGCGCTTGTCGCGGTCGGATGCCGGCGGCTCGCCGCCAAGCGGCGTCGCCTTGGGGTCGGCCGGTTTGGCGACGACGTCGCCGGACTGCGGGACGAGGTCGGCCTTTTTCGGTTTCGGCGGGGCCGGGCCCGTGGGCTTGGTTCCACGCTCTATGAGTGTCTTCACCGTTTCCGCCGCCTGCTGCGTACGCTGCCGCTCTTCATTCGTGGCGTCGGTGACAGACTGGAACTTCCGCTCGAAGCCGGCCTCCTCCGGCTCCTCGCGCTCATCGAGCACGGCGAACGGACCGCCGAGCTGCTTTGCCAAGACACGGGCAGCGCGCTCGCCCTCCTCCTCTATGGCGAAATCGCTTTGCCGGATCGGCAGAACGCCCTTGATCGTCACCTGCAGGCCGGTATCCAGCGGGTCGACGACGAGGGCCCCGCCGGCATCCAGCGACGCTGCGCCGCCCGCATAGGTGGATGACAGATCGGACGTGTGCTTCTTGCCGCCGAGCGACCGCTCAATGTCGAGCGCCAGGCGCTTCCAGTCGTCGACGTTTTCTCCGGCCAATGCCTGCTGCCAGAGCGTGTTGACCACCTCCCAGCGCTTGGGAACGTCGAACGCCTTGGCGCCTGCAGCCGCGAGCAGGATCGGCGACCAGTCAGACCCAGGCCCGCCGATCGCCGGAATCCGGGCGGCGACGATTGCACGCGCATGCAGGGTCAATCCGGCCTTGCCGGCGAACGGCTCCCCAGTGCGGCCCTGGTGCATCCGTTCCGCCATTGCCTTCGGCCAGTTCGCCAGTTCGAAGGCGCCGTCCTTCTCGCCGAACGGCGTGTCCGAGGAGTACTCCGGCGTCGCGACGAGGGTGAATTTGAGCCGGTGGGCTCCGCCCTTCACCCGGCGCCGCCCGTTCGCGATGATACGCAGGAATGGCCGGACCGGAACCTTGAGGTCATTGCTCATGACGGAATCCCCTTCAGTAGTCCGGGGTTGAAGTAGGTCGAGTAGACGTCCCAGTTGGTGAGCTGGTCCGCTGCCTCGATGATGATGAAGCCGCTATAGGGAGTTGCGCTGGTGGTCATGAAGTCGACGCCGTAAGGTGCGTCCGTGGCACCCGCCGCTGCGAAACGAGTCCCCCGGCCGTCCTGCCGCAGCGACGCCTCGCGCGGCGAACCCAGCGACTTCTCCTTCTTGAAGGCGGTGATTGAATAGTCGTAGTCGGCGATGCCGAGCGAGAAGGAGAAGGAGTAGATCGCCTCGCCATACATGGCGCCGCCTTCGGCGGTGCCGAGCCGCACGTAGAGCGAAGTGGCGAAGTGGAAGATCCAGATGCTTGCCGAGCCGCCGGCGAAGAAGGTGCCGTAGATTTCCGTCGTCTTCTTGCCGTTGGCCTTGAGAATGCGGACGAACACGCCGGCCGAGATGCGGCACTGAGCGGCCAGGGGGCCAAACCCGATCGCCGCGCCGCCGCCATACTCGAACGAAGCTTCGAACCCGCGCACGCCGTCGGCGGCCGCAAAGATCGAGAAGTAGCCCGACCCGACAAAGGGCAGCACTCCCATGCTGAACGGCGACAGGCGGCGGCCGAGCGAAACCTTGAACAGGGATTCCTCGTCGCCGAACGGCAGTTCGGCCGAGACGTTGAGCGAGACGTTGAAGAAAGAGGTGACGCCGACGCCGATGGTGCCGAGGTTGATGCCGTAGCCGGCCTCGATGCCGGCGCTGCGCGTCATCGGCTGCACGAAGACGCCGTTGCCTTCTTTGGGTGTCAGGAAGCTCTGCAGTTGCTGCGCGAATTCGAGATCCTTGCCGATCTGGAAATCCTCATATTTCACGTCGAAGCGCGCCTTCGAGCCCTCGCCCATGGCGAACGCCGCTCCGCCGAACTTCAGGCGCAAGGCGTCGGCCACGCCGCCGATCAGGTAGATGTCGAACGGCCCGACATAAGCGATGGCCGAGAAGTCGCTCTTCTGGGTCAGAAGGTCGAACGACGCGCGAACCTCGATGCCGAACGCCGAGCCCAGCTTCGGCTGGAAGATATCTTTCTGGGTATCCGACGGCTTTGTTACGGACGAGTTGAAGTCGTAGGAGAACTTGACCTTGGTCGGGATCAGAGCGGCGATCGCGTCCTCGAGCTGGTCGCGAAACGCACCGAGGTCGATGGCGGCTAGAACGTTGCCGCGCAGCAGGTCCTTGGCCATGTCCTTGGCCTGTTCGATAATGCGCAGCGGCGCTGCTTTGCCGTCGCTCCAGCCGTGCAGCAGAATGGTGAGACGCTGGCGAAGTTTTGCGCGCTCAGCGTCGCTGACCGTGCCCAGCTTGAGCGCATCCTCGAGCACCCTGACCTCCTGCGCAAGGCGGTCGCACTCGGCCAGCACGTCGTTCCCGGTCTCGGGATCGCCGATGTCGCAGGCATTGTCGCCGACCGCGCCGAGACCGGCTGCGGTCTCGACCAGCAGCGCCTTGCGGGCGAAGGGGGCGAAGAACGTGCTTCCGGCCGCGTGGGTGAGCAGCGTGTTGCGCAGTTTCTTGATCTCCGCGTATCCGTCCGCCAGTCTGGCGAAAAACGACCAAGCGGCGAGTACGTCCTCGGCCGCCCGCTTGATCTCCTCCGGCACGCCGGCCAGGCGTCGCTGCAACGCGCGCCATTCGCGCATCACCGCGCCCTCCAGGTTGCGCAGCGATTTAAGAGCTGTCTCGTAGGGGGACGACTCGCCGGGCGGCTTCTTGAAAAGCCCCTCAAGCGTCTGCCCGCTCTCGTTGAGCTTGGCGACGAGCAGGTCCTTCAGCGTCGAGGGAGGCGCCGGAACGATCGGCACGCGCATGCCGGCGAAGATGGCGAGATGGCTCTTGATCTTCGCAAGCGAGCCGACGGCATTGTTTCTCTCCGGGTCGAGCGAGAGGCCCACCGCCTCCGCGATGCCTGCGAGCTCCTGCAATGCGGCCGTCAACGCGTCGATGCCGCCGCTGGCCCCCACCGTGCTGGTGCCGATCAGCGCGAGGCCGATATCGACGGGCCGCATAAGCCCATCGACCAGAGCTTTCTCGAGGTCTTCGGCCTTGTTGCGCAAGTCGCTGAGGATCTCTCGATTGGCCTCTGCGAGTTGCTCCAGCTCGATTCCCCTGCTCCGGAGGAAGGTGACGGCGCCGGCCGCGACGGCGCCGCCGACGATGAACTTCGTGTTCGCGGTGATGAAGTTCCGCAGGAGCGTGACGACCGCTCCGACACGCTCCGCGATCGCCAGGCCGAGCCGGCGGGTATGCTTGGCCAGTGTCCCGATCCGCTCGATCGTCTGTCTGTCGAGATCGTCCGCGGGCAACGCAATCTCGAAATCGCGCAGGGCCACCTGCAGGTCGACGATGTGGCAATAGAGCTCGGCGATCTCCTCGGTAAGGCCGCGCGGTTGCGCCGCACCCGTTCCGATGAATGTCTCGAGCCTGTTGTTGAAACCGCGCAGTTCGGCGGCGATGCTCGACCCGATCTTCGGGTCCGCAAACGCGTCCTCGACGTCGGGCAATTTGGCGCGGATATCCGCCATCGCCTTCAGCGCCGATCCGAGGCGAAGCAGCAAGGTCGTGCTCGCCTTCACCTGCCCTGAACCATCGGTGATCGGCAGATCAGTTGGCTCAGGCGGCTGCTGCTTCAGCGGCGCGCAGCGTTCGACTTCTTCCCGCAGAAGCGGGACGTCGACGGTGACACGCAACGGGTCGAGAAAAGCGGCCGCCGCCGTTTTTGCGGAGTCGAGCAGCGCCTTGGTGACCGTCTGCTTGTACTTTTCCGCCAGCCCCTCGACGTCGATTCCCAGGACTTCCCGAGCAAAGTCACCGCCGGCCTGGAGGATAGGCTTGGGGGTGCCGTCTTTTACCGCCTCGGCGATGCGTTTGGTGCTGTCGATTGCGAGGTCGAGCTGCCTCAGTCCGGCGACCAGCGCCTGCATCTCGTCGGGATATTCCTCTTTCGCGATGTCGATCGCGTCTTCCAGGAGCCTGTCGGCATAACGATCGAGCACGGCCTGCAGCGCAAGCGCCGACTGGCGTTCGCCCGCCTTGGTTGAGACCGCAAACTTGTCCAGCGCCTGCCTGGCACTCTTCTTCGCAGTGGCAATCCGGCTTTTGACGGTTGCGACATACTGCCATAGGGCGGCCTTCAGCGCGTCGTCGGGCGCCTTGCCGGCGAGAAGCTCCAGTACGGCACTCTTGATGGCCGGCCGCATGGCAGCGCGGGTGGCATCCCGTATCGCCTCCAGCAGTGCTGGCCCGATGCCTTTCACTGGCGGCGTTTGTGAGCCGAGGACCGCTGTCGTCAGCTCCGCGGCATCGTTCTCGACGCCAGCCACCAAGTCTTTCAGGATGTCCGCCAGGTCCGGAGGCAGCAGGCCAAGCGGCAGCAGCTCGGTAAGAGCGGCAGCAGCGGCGATGTCAACCTGCGCCGGCGGCACGTTGCCGGCAAGCTTGCGGAATATCCAGGCGGTGACGGTTTCGGCCGCGACGTCCGCCGCCGATTCCAGGAGAGCCTTCCTGAAGTCGTTGAGCAGCGCGACGATGTCTTCGAGCTCTTTCAGGGCGCCAGTCAGGTCGGTGATGCGCTCCTGCAGGCTGCCGATGACGGCGTCTTCCAGCCTTTCCACCGGATTCGACGCGATGATCGCGAGAGCGCGGATGAGCTCGCGCGCGGCGGAATGGATAGCGGCGAGCTTCGGGATGAGCGCCACCGCGTCTTCTGTCGCCAGGGCTTCGTTCAGTGCCTTTTCAACCGCTTCGAGCCCGCCATCGACCTCAGGATAGATTTCCGCGAGGCTTAGCACTCCCGATTGTGCGCTCTCGCCCGGCTTGGTCGGCACGAGATCGATCTGCTTGTTCTTAAGGTCCTCATCGAGTTGCAGCCACTCGGCGCGCAACTGCCTGACCACATCGCGCAGCGGCGCCAGCACGCGGCTGCGCACGTCGTTGCTGAGTCCGTCGAGCTGCTCGTTGGTGCCGCGCAGCGCGGCGGTGCCGAATTCCTGCACCTCCTTGAGCACCGGGATGCTGTCGGCCGTCAGCCCGAGCAGCGTCATCAGGTCCTTCAGCCGAATGGTGCCGAGGAGCTTTGCGTCGGGACTGAAGAAGGCCTGGACCTGCTTGAGCACCTCTGCCGCCTTCCCCACTGTCGGTACAGGAGCGCTGAAGGCGGGAGTCGCGGCCTGCGGATTAGTGCCCGGCTTGACGATGGGGCGCTCGACCTCGTCGTTGAAGCAGTATGCGAGCGAGGCGAGAGCGGGCTTCTTGGCCTCTTCGAGCTTGCCGGCATTGGGCTTGCCGCTTTCGGTCGCCGGCACGGAGTTCGCAGGCGGCTGCCGCTGGCGCCGCCCCAAGCTCCACCAGGTCGATTCGTCACTGCCGAGCGGCCCCTTGCTGCGGCTGATCGCAACAATATGCGATTCCGGACGAGCGATGCCGCCCGAGCGGTCGCCATTACCGCCCATGCCCAAGGTGACCACGGAGCGGAGATTGAGGAACACCTCTTGCGGATTGGCGTTTTTGCCTTCCGGCGCGTCCAGCCCCCGCGCCACGCGATCGCCCGTGAAGCCGTAGAGCACATAGTGCCCGTCATATTGCACCTCGATCGGCGTCGGCCTGCCGCCGCTCATGCGTTCGACCGGCCCGAGCCGGATCGTGGCGTATTCCAGCGCCGGGTAGAAAGGCGGCTGGCCGGCGCCTTCGAGCACGCCGGTCGTCACGAAATTGTCGCGCCCTTCGAGATCGCCGGTCCAGCTCGTCGCGTCAACCGCACGCAACCGGCCGTGGGCGCGCACGAGGATCTCGTCGGTCTCGAACTGCGCCTCGCCGGATTTACTGTTCGGCGCGAAGTCGATCTTCCCGCCGCCGATGCGCAGCGTGCGGTTCTGCTTCAACTTGATGCTCAGCAAATCATCGGCGCTGGGGAGATTGCCGTTGTAGTGGTCGACCGCGGCCTTGAGCGATTCAGCGGTCGTCGCCGCGATGTTGTCGAGAAAGAGCATCGGCAGCGAGGTGGGCGTGCCGTCGACCGTTACCTCGAAGCGGTAGAGGCCGCGGTCGGTTATGTCGGTGCGCGGCCAGAAGGCCAGGCCCGGAGCGTCGCCGAGGTGGATGCGGCCGTTCAGGTCTTCCGGCTTGGCCGCGCTCAGTTCGCCACCGAGCGTGAAGCTCGGGTCGAGGATGTCGGGTGTCTTGTCGGCCAGCAGCCGCACCTTCTTGCCGCACCACATGCGACCCGCATGCGGCTGGCCCAGAGCCCCGTAGAGCTTGACCGGCTCCGCCATGCGCAGGAACATCCGCTGGCGCAGCATCGCCTTGATGCCTTGGTCGGCCGTGCGCAGGAAAATGCGCTCTGTCAATTTGACGAAGGATGCCTTGTGGCCGAGCGGCAGCAGATAGCCCTTGTAGACGACCTCGGTGCGGATATCGCGGCCAAGCACGATGTCCTGCTGCAGCGTATCAATGGAGAAGCCTTCGAAGATCTTGCGTCCGCGGAAGTCGTTGGCGCCGGCGGAAGGCTTGAACGCCGTCTCATGCAGGAATGAGCCGCCGAGCGCGCTGAGAGACAGCGCCTTGACGTTGAGCGGCACCGGCTTGTGCAGCGCCTGGTCGTCGGTTGCGTCGAGCAGCGCGAACGCCTCGCCCGGTTCGATCTGCCCCGAATTGGCGATCAGGCCACCCGCTCGCTCGACGTCGTCGCTGTCGGCGCCTGCTGCCGCCTGGCGCTTGCCGATGACCGGCAGGCCGTAGGTCGAGGAGAGCAGCACCAGCTGGTGCCTGTCCCACGCATCGATCGACGTGCGGAAGATGGTATAATCCTCGACCGGCAGAGCCTCGCGGAAGCCGGCGCGCTCGCACAGCCAGCGGATCAGGCGATATTTGTTGGCTCCCTCCGGAGGGGTGCAAAGGTGGGTGCCGGCCGGTGGCATCTCGTCGGCCGTAATCGTCCCGCTCTCCAACTGCTCGGGACCGATGAACCACGGGGCATAGGGGCCGCGCGGCGGCGCACCCTCGCCCGGCAACCTGACGGAGCCAGGTTCGCGCGGGCTGAGCGCTGTGGGGCGCAGGTCCGGCGACGAGACCGCCCGGAGGCTCGGCGTCTTGCCGCCGGTTTCGAGCCGCACCGACCAGAGGTCGCGCGGCTGCACACTGAAGGCTTTCGGTCCGGCAAGCCCTTCGCCCTCCTCGAGCCGCACCGGCACGCCGTCCGCGGGGATGACGGGATTGGCGCTCGCGGAGTAGATCTCCGACGGCATGCGGCGGTTGGTCCGCCAGATTGCGTCCTGGGCGGTCGACAGGATCAGCCGCGACGGCAGCTCGATGGCCGTCTCCAGATCGAGAGGCTCGCCAGGGAACGGCTGCCCCGCGCCGGTCTCCGGGTCGGCAACGCGCTCGCTCTTGAGCGAGGCGCGCACTTCCGCCATGCGCGCGGCACCCGTTGTCGGCGCTTCCGAGAAACCTTGGAAACGCATCATCGCGTGGTCGCTCGGATTGGCCCCGCGGCTCCCCGGCCGTGGCAGAATCCCCGACGAGAAGGTCTCGAACAGCTTGCGGGCGCGCCCGGTCACCGCCGGCTCGTAGCGTGACCAGTCGGTCAGCGCCTCGAAGGTGAACGGGATCGGCAGGAAGCTTGTGCTCCCAGGGCCCGTCGCGGCCGGGCCATCGCCGGAGCTGGCCTCAGTCGCCACCTCGCGTGCCGTGACGCCGGAAGGCGGTTCGCAGTCGATACGGAAAGCCAGGCGGCTTTTGCCTGACAACCGTGCGCCGGTCAGCGACGGCACCGGATCGAGCCCGAGAGCAAGATCGACGAACCGTTCCGTCATCAGCCCAGTGAGGCGATCGGCGCCGTTGTCCGGATCGTAGCCGGTGCTGCGGTTGCCGGCCGCCAGGAACTCGCCGAGGAAGCGGTGGGGGCGAGTGACCGGATCGGCCTCGACGGGCATGTCGAAGCCGACCTTCTTGCGGATCTCCTCGGCCGGCACATTGTGCTGGACCAGCGCACGGTAGAGCGCGATCTTGTCCCGCCAGAAAGCGCGGAAGACCCCGTAGATCGGTTGGAGCGCCTCGAAATTTGTCTCGTTGCGAAGCGCATTGCCGAAGGCGACATCCGCATCGCCATCGTTCACCGGCAGCAGCCGACCGTATTTGCCCAGCGGCCCATCGGGCTTCGTCAGGTCGGCGACGCGGCTCAGCATGTCGGTGAGCTCTCGCTGGACCGCCGCCGGGCCTATTCTTCGCATCAGCCCGCGCGCAATCGCCATGCCGTCGGGGTCGACTGCGAAGGGACCTATGTAGACCCGCTGGTCCGCCGGTAGGCCGCCTGCCGCCGCCTCGAAGGCTTCCGCCATCCCCCTGAAGGGCTGCGGCGAGGTCGGCTTTGTCAGGACTTCCTTGTCGATCTTCAACTGCCTGACAGTCTTGCGGATGGCGATGCGGGCGGCTTCGTCCTTCGCTTCCTCAAGCTTTTTCAGAATGCGCTCACGCGTCCAATGGTCCTCGCCGGGATTCTTCGGCTTGTCCAATTCGACGTCGGGAAGCGGCGGAGCTTCGGGACGGAAGATCGCTTCTTCCATGACGTGCTGCGGATCGAACTCGGCAACCACGATCGGCCGGCTGTCATGCACGGGGCCGTCTTCTCCGATCCAGACGCGGGCATCTTCGCGCGCCGGGACTATCCGTGCGTCGGGCCTGAACTCCAGCAGCAGGTCGTGGAAGCGCAAGCGCAACTTCATCAAGTCGTAGTCGCGGGCACAGGTAAGAGTTGCACCGGACAGGTCGAAGACGGCGCGCTGCGCGCCCTCGGCGAGCGGCCCGACCCACACGAAGCTGGAGGCGATCGGGCGTGGATATTCGCCACCCTTGAGCTCGGCGACGGGCGCGCCGTCCTCGTATGCGAGCCTGAGCGCGGCATGCTTGAAATTGAGCCGGCTGAAGCTGGTGTCGGGCAATGCGGCGTTGGTCGAGAACAGCGAAACCTCGAGGTGGATGCGTCGCATCGCGGCGGCAGTCGAGCCATCCAACGGGCGGTCATGCAACGCGTAGAGCGTCGCGTCCGGCGTACCGCCGCGGTCGCCGTTTGCGGCCTGGAAGAAGCGGGCCAGCTGTTCGCGCGTTTGCTTGCCAGGCCCGCTAGCGGGCTGGCACTCATTCGGCTGCGTCACCGTGATCTCGATCGGCCCGTCAGGCGATTCGGAGGCGGGCGGCGGAGGCGTCGCGTCAGGCGGGGTATCGCCGTTCGCAGGCGCGGCCAGGATAACGCGTTCCGGCTCGCCGATGCGCAGGCTGCCGACCGGCGATGCGATCGCACCTCGCACGTGCCATTTGGGCTGCTTCGGCAGCGGCTTGCCGAGCAGCGGGCCGGTGCCGCTGGTGTCGCCCCAGAATGCGGTGCGGCGCACGCGCGCCAGCTTGCTCTTCGGCGTGTCGGTCTGGGTCAACACGAGATTGTGGCCGGATACGCCGTCGACCAGAACCCTGGCGCCGTCGCCGATGGCGATGACCGCCTCCCCGAGCGTGAGCGCGGAGACTATCTGCAAATGCCCCGGCAATGTCGGCGCCGGTCCGGCAATGGCGTCGAGTTGCATCGCGCACGGATCGGCTGGCCGTAGCCTCACATGGTGCCCGTCCGCGCGGCCGATCTCGATGAGGCTCGCCTCGCCCGCGAGCTCTATCTCGTTGGGGCCGGCATGGCCGGAGAAGTAGATCGTCTCCGTCACGGGGGCGGCGCCCTCGCCGCCGCCTGCGGCATCCGTCTTCGCGCGACGCCAGGCGAAGTTCAGCTCCTCGATCGTCACCCGCCCTTCATGCGCGGAGAGCGTATTGCCTTTGGATCGACGAACCCTCCACACGAGATGCCGGTCCAGCGACACACGCAGATCGCCGGAAGCCGACGGAGCGACGCCGATCAGGCTGCCGAACATGATCCCCAAAGTGCGCCCGACACGACTGTGGACAATGTCCTCAAAAGGCAGTTTGCGGTTGTCGCCGAGGACGTTCGGGGCAGGCTTGGGATCCAGCGGCTCGTCCAGGAAGGCGCGGAATTCGGCTGGCCGGCTGCTGCGGATCGAATCCGAGCCGCCATTGCTGAGGAGCCAGAGGTCGGTGATGTAGGCAATCGTCCAGCGCTTGCCCGGCCGCTCAAACCTGAAGCCGACAAAACCCGGCTTCCGACCTTCGATCTTTAAGGTGTCTTTGTCGTCGCGGGCAAAGCGAAGCCCGTATTGGACGTTGCGCACGTAGACGGTCCGCATCGGCGCCGGCGAGGTCTTGCCCATCTCCTGGGCGGCTGGCTCCTCCATATCGAAGAAGGCGGCTGGTCCGAACGCCAGTGACGGAACCTCCCAGCGGCAGACGACGGTTCGCTCGTCTGGCGACGCCGCGTCCGCCGAGGGTCCCGCGTTCGGGGGCGATTTCGGAATGACCCAGATCTCGAGCACCGTCAGAGACCTCTGGTCCTCGGAGAGTTCGAACTGGAGGTCGTACCAGGCATCCTCGGCCAGGCCCTTGCCGGCGTAGAGCAGCACGGGTGTTGCTGCGAGGCCGCCAAGCAGCCCTCGGCGCGTCACCTGGGGGTTGACGATCTCTTGCCAGCCGACCGGGCGCCCGTCGGCATCCAAGCTCGCCCCAAACTTGTCGAAGCCCACTTAACCCCCCCGTCGGCCGGGCACCACGGCGTTCGCCTATCCCAGCGCCTCTCCGGCCACCTTGCAATCGCCTGCGTTGGAACAGGCACTCAATGTCGGCTCTGTGCTCACCTTGGACGCCGCCGTCTTGGTAGCGAGACCCCATGCTCGATCCGGAGCCGGTTTTCGATAAACGTGAGCAGCGAATTCCCGTCCTCGAACCAGTGTTCGTTGTCGCCGTCAGTGGCCTTCCCGCGCCACACGTTGCGGTCTCGGTGCTCCAGCCAGAGGTGAATAAAGAAGCTCATGTCGCCTTCGTGCTCGCGTCTTTGACCAACCATCACGGGCACGCGAACCTCGGGCCAATCTGGAAACACGACGCCACATTACCCGAGTGCCCGCGCCTCGCCGGCACGTCAGGGCGTCTGTCGCATCACCCGAGCGGCATGCCGACGTGCGTTTGTCGCGACGGCGGCGTCACGCTCGCGTCACCTGCGACTGATAATCTGCCGGTCTGAGTAATTGGCACTTGCGGTTCGGCACCTGGTGCGGAACTACGACGCGATGGCGAATTGAGGTGCGATTCGGTTCCCGGCAGATCTTGCCGTCATCGCACCCGAGCGGCGCTCGGTAGCATTGAATGCCGGGGGCGAGCTTTGGAGTTAGGTTATGGAAGCGATCGTTCGGAGCGAATCCTATCGATCAACATGGTGGTATTCTTGGAAGGCGCAATGCCCAGCTCTGCCTTCAGCAAGGCAGCGAGCTTCTCATATTGTCGGATCGCCGCGACGCGTTGGCCTGTCGCGTGAAACAGTTCGATCACCTGCTGCTGCACCAGTTCCTGCAGAGGTTCAATTCTAAGGGCCGCTTGGCCCGCCGCCAGTGCATTCTCCATGTCTCCAGCCGAAACGTAGTGCTCCATCAGGCGACGGTAGCCCCGCAGGCACAGGAGACGCAGCCGTTCCCGTTCGGGAAGTACCCAGTCGTCATACCATCCCAAGAGCAGGTCCCCATGATAATAGGTGAGCCCGGAGATCAAATTCTGCAGCTGGAGTGAATCTAACTGCCCTTGCGTGGTCGCAAGAGTTGGGGCGATCGCCGTCTCGAATGCGTGGAAATCAAACCAGATCGGCGCCCGCGCCGAAATCCGCGGCTCGCCGCGCGGAGATGTCTCGAGCCAATCCGAGCCATTGATACTCAAAGCCTTTCGCAGGCGGACGAGCGCTGTCCCAAGGCAGGATCGACCTCGTGCCGGCTCGTGGGAGGACCAGAAATGTTCGATGATGACCTCGCGCGGATGATCGACACCGCGGTACAGGGCCAGGTAGGCCAAAAACGAAATACTCTGCCGCGACAATGCCATCTCGCGACCATCGGACAGCACACGTGCTCTGCCCAACAACTCTACTGAAACCTGCATTCCCGCCCCCCAAAAAGGCGGACGATTATACGTGCGATAATGGCTGTAAGAGCTCGTACATCGCCTTCACCGAAGTGTTACACAGACAGCGCGCGAAATTCAAGTTCTGATTGTAAAGTACTCACCCAGCTTGTTAGTAGCGAGACTATTCCCTCTCTCGTCGAGTAGCGACCGGCTCGTTAATTGTAGAACAATTCTATGCAATCTATCACAACGTGCAGTTGTTATTACGCCCCTCAGCGAGAAAAAGCTTTGCCCATAGAGGCACTGTGAGCCCGCAAACGCGAAGGCCACACAGGAGGTGGAATCACCCGTGACCAGCTCCCTGGCCGCTACAGTCCTCTTGAAGAATGGAGCCGCTGGGCGTTGGCGCAGGCGCATTGTATTGATCTGACCGTCGGCGACGCCTTCTTGCGTCAAATGACAGATGAGGACGGTGTCTAGATCGTTGGAAACGACGCAGCTAGTCGCGACCTAGATCACACAAGCGGCAAGGCGCAGCAATGACGATGATCGAATTTTCCCATTCAATCATAGATCAGTCGGCACCGCCTTCCGTCGAGGATGCGCTGACCTGGCCATCGACGACCTTCACTTTCATGATTTGCGGCACGAAGGCACGAGCCGCCTCTTCGAAGCTGGATTCGATCGAACAGGTAGCGCTGGTCACGGGTCACAAGGATTGGAAGATGTTGCGACGCTACACGCATCTCAAGCCGGAAATGCTTCACACTATCCGAGCAGCAAGGGCAGCGTAATTCGCGCAATTGAGGTTGGTGGTCGGCAACCACCGCAATCTTGAGCCGCTAAGAACGCGAATCCATTGCTGTGGTCACGATCGTGCCGCTTCGAACACAGCCCCGATGGCATCCATCGTAAAAGACCTTTGGAGACCGAATCGCCTTACGTCATCTACTTGTTTAAAAAGGGATAATATCCGATTTCGCAATAGGTGTGCAAGGATTTGTGGAACGCTAATTGTCCTTTTTCAATGAAGTTTCTCGGAGTTGGATCAGGCGTCGACCCCTTCCAAAGGGGCAGATAAGTCTGACCAAGCCTCAAGGCCGAGGGCGTGCTCCATCAATGCGACACGCAAGGCTGCGACATGCGTCGTCAATTCGGACAACCCGCCGTTCATAAGGCGACCAAACTCGACGGCTAGCGAACCTCCTTCCGCAGAACCCTGGAGTTCCGCCTGCATACGCTGGATGCAGGTGAGGATCACCTGACTTGCCATTGCAAAAGCTATGGATGGCTCATCCGCTGTTGCTTTGCCGAACCACGCGATAGCGTCCTCAATACGGCGGAGGTGGGCCTCGAAGTGGATGGCTTCTGCGGAATTGAGATCGGTACCCTTGTCCTGAATCATGGCAGACACGGCGGAAATATCGTTCAAGGTGCCCGTAACGCGGTTCAGCAAAGGTGTATCGACAATGGGCCATGGCAGATGCGCTGCCCACTCTCCCGCGAAATTCAGGTCTGGAAGGAGCACCTCGCCGATCCTCACCATAGCGACGGGCGGAATTTGATCACGGATCAGGGGAGCGCAACTCATTCTCGGCTCATCCGCCAAGGTTTCACAAACTGCATTAAATCGGTCTAGATCGCCCATCCAGCCCTCTATCGAGTCGGTCACAACCAGACCGGCGAAGTACACGTGGGGCCAGGCATATCCTGCATCCTGGTCCGGGGCTCGCGCATAAACGCGAACGGTCAGACCGGCGTCTTCCAAGACTTCCTCGTATTTCTTCCGGCGCGTCGCGAGGTCGGCGTCCGCTTGGATTCGCGATTGGGAGGCTGCCTTCGAGAGAGCGGAATGACGTCGGCTGGTGGTACTGAAGGCCGCCGCCCATCGACGTCGGCGATCGGGGTCGTTGGCGATGTGGCCGTAGATGGCGCGAATATCCCGAAGCCGAACAGAAAGATCCAACATAGCTTGGGTCGGCGGTGATGAAATCAAGCGCCAGAGCGTAGGGTTGGAGAGTTTCTCTGCGGTCTCGATAAGGTCCACCACGCGCATAGCGCCGACTTTGACGTTCTCGTCATTGCCGTCGGCCAGTTCCAACACAAGTGTCTGCAGGTCCGCGGCAAAGCTGTGCATGCGATCGGATCCGGAATACGACCCAGGATCGAGAGAGTGCGACATCACCTCATTGACACGCGGCGGCGGCACGAAGTCTCGCAGCATCCCGGTGATATTAATGAGGAGTTTCCAGCGCTCTTTGGGCTTCTCCATCCTGAGATATAAGTTGGCGGCCTCATCGAGTCGCCGACTTAGTTCTTCGATGAGGTTCGCCAGGGAGGCGGTGCGGCCAGTTTCCTGGGGCGCTCCGACGAGACGATCCACGGCGCGAGCCTGAGCGCGGTTCCAAGCTACGCGAGCCGGACTGGGGAGGCTCTCGCGAGGGATGCGTTTGCTATTGAGGCTGTGCCCCGCCACCATCAACGAGGCTCCATCCGGCAATATGGTGTCGGACAGTGCACTTCGGGCCTCTGGCGCAGCGACTAGCATAAGTTCGCACAGACGTACGACGTCGCCATGCAGATCGGTCTGCACGGCGTCCGAAATCACTCGGACATTAGCCTCCACGGCGGCTTCACGGCCTCCGCCATCGTCGGCCTCAACCTCCACCAACCGTGGGGCAGTGATCCAGGGAATCTCGTCAAGCAAGCGCGCCAATAGGGCCAGAGATCCGCCAGCCAGGTCTACAAGGCGGGCGGATTCGGTGGCATTTATATCCCAAGTCGTACGGATAAATTCGAGCAAGGGTAGCAGTGGTGCCGCCGACAGATCTTGATCTAGCGGCAGATCGAGGGTAGGCGCCTTGGAACAACCTCGCAACGGCATTAGAGCCGCTTGCAGACGATGTAGCGTCTCCAGATCGATGTGATGTATGTCGAAGCCACTCGCGCTTTCGAGGCGATCAAGGAAGCTGCCCCTTAGGTCCTCGACTTCGACCGTGGCGAAGGAGGCTCCGGCTTCCCGCACCTTCGCGAATAGCGGTAGGTCCCCCTCCAGCGGAGTAGCTGCAGTCAGGTTGAACAAAAGAGACGAGAAACGATCATCGACCTTCAGGCGCCGAGAGATTTCTAACCAATGTGCGGCGACCATGTCGGCAGTCGCTAGGCCCAGTCCGTGGAGTATGGGGCCAAGGGAAGCAACATCGCCTCTAACCATACGGCTTGCCAGGGCGCCCACAAGCTCGGATCGCTCCTCCGGATAGGCTCTCAGGATGCGTACGATAAAGATCGGCAGATGAGTGGCGCTCACGACCGACGCAGCTTCAATAATCGTTTCAGAAAGAGGCGTGTCGAGACAAGCGCGGATGGCGTTATCGAGATAGGCGGACCGGATCTCATGCAAGCCTGCGAGACCGCCATCTGACGTCTCTTTCACGGCATGCTCCTCGACCAGGCGCGCGAGGGCTTTCGCCATTCGGAACCCGTCCCAACCGAGACGCTCCCGGATGAATCGGCTCTCTACGACCGCACCATGCCGGCTTGGAAACGCGATGCGTCGCAACAGTTCCAGTTCGTCGTTTCTGTTCTCTGAAAGGCGTCGGCGGACCTGCTCGGTGAGCGTTTGCTCAAGCCGCTGACCCTTTGCCAGCAGATGCGTGTATTCCAGTAGAAGGCCTTTACTTTCATCGAAGGGCTCGACCCAATGGGAGAAAGCGACCTCCCCTTGAGCCGACAGGGCAAGCCAAAGACGTTCAGCAAGAGGCTCGTCGAGATGCGGCCGAACGACAGGAGTTGTCGCAGCCGTCCCGAGAAGGAAGATGTCTTCTTCCCGAACCGAACCGAGGACGAGCAAACCCGCTATTGCTTGGATCTCAGAAACGAGCATATCCCAGCCGGCCGCACCGGTGCGGCCTACATCATCAATGACAAAGCCAACTGGGCGACCCGGACCAGCTTCGAGAAGGCGAGCTACCTGGACTAGTCTGGGTACATCCGACTCGCGTAAGCGGCGCACGCGATACCAGCGCACGGCGTGTCGGGTATGGTATGCAGCCAACCAAGCCAGTGCCGACTTGCCAGCCCCCGAAGGACCCGCCACTAGCACGGCCCCTTGGGCTTCTAACGCTTCGAGGATATCGGCGGTTTCGGCTGGTCGATCGAACACCAGGCCGGCGCCTACGTGACCGGGCATGACGTTCACGCCGCTATAGAATTCAGGTGCGTTAAGCGATTCGTGGAAGTTTGCCGTCTCACAAAGACCGTCCGCGAGTTTGAGTTGGCCTAAGGGGTCAAGGATGCGCTGGACACCGTCGATCAGGCGCTGGACATCTGTGGCGCCTAGCGATGCCGGGTCTTGAGGCTGTTTCGCATAATTATCGTCAGCAGCACGACCTGCAGCAGCACGAAGATCTTGGGCGACCAAGCGGCCTGCGGCAGGGTCCAAGGAGCCTTTTCGTTCTAGGACTAAAGGAACCGCACTCAAGGGGTCGGGCGACACCACAAGGTGAAGTCTGACGAGTAGAGCGGCGGTGTCGATCGTACGGGGAGCAAAGGCCGTCGTCAGAGCCTGGGCAAACGCTTCGAATTTCTGGCCCGTTGAGGCCAATGGTTCCAACCATCCACTGGCTTCGAGCCCGTCTACGGTGCGCTCGAGGATTAGCGCCAATCGAACGCTGCTGTCGGTAACTCCGTCCAATGGGACCACCATCTTCACGACGAAGTCGGCCACTTCACTCAAACTGAAGCGCCCCCGAGGGTCATGCCGCGACTTGATCTGAGCGCGAATTTCCAATCCCGGCCCGTGCAGTGTCGCATCCTCAAGTCCTTCAGGAACGACGGCATTCCACGCTGCTTCTCCTGCCCAAGCGTCGACGGCCAATGCAGCGCAGAGCGCATCCTGGTATCGGAAACCGCGGCCTGCGCGAGCACCTGAGCGCGTTTTGGCCCAAAGTTCAGGATCAATGAGGATCAGGTCCGCTATCATGTCGCTTCAGGTGACGTTGGTTTTACGCGTAAGGCTAGGTTTCGACACGAACAAGGGTCGACAGAATCCCCCGATAAGGGACAGTGTTGGGGTGGGCTCGGCGTAAGCGGGAACCTTCGTCAGCGAATTAGTCATTACCGTAGTCAGGCTCATGCTCCATCTCGCGCTCTTCGCTGACGATGGCTTCTGACTCCGCGGCTCCTGCGACATGGCGGACCCAACCACGTTCGGCCAGCGTCGGCCGCGGAACGGTGAAGGCGGTGGTAGGTGTGTTCGTCATCGTTGCCCGACCTATCGATCAAGACGAACACGAAGCCGTCTTGCGCGTTCGCGGAAGGCAGCCTCACCACCTTCAAGGATGTCGCACACGGCCTTGCGGATTACCGCGTTTTCCAACCCGCCCGCCACATAGCTAATTGGGGGAAGACCGCCCGACGGATGGGGGCCAGCTTCGGCTACGATGATCTGGTCCGCGTCGGTGTTGATCACAAGATTGGCGTTATGCGTAACAATAATGACCTGACGCTTCGACTTGGCCGCGATGAACAGTGCCACCAGCTCGTCGAATACGGATTTCGGATCGAGGTTTTCCTCGGGCTGGTCGATGATCAGAGGTCGATCGTCAGAATCGTCCAGAGCGAGATAGAGCAGAAGCAGCACTATGCCCCGCGTGCCTGGCGACAACTTCCGAATGTCGACGCCGTCAGAGATCTCGTACCGAACTGTGATGTGGTCGGTGCCGAAAAGCCAATGAGCGAATTGCTTCGACCAGGCGCGAAACTCGGCTTGTTGCGCGGGTGCAAAAGGGGCGTGAGCGAGAAGGTCATTGATGTATTTTCCAATGAAGGCCGTCATTGCAGCCTGAACCTCCGCCGCCGAGCCCGTATCCCACGCGGATTTGAGTGCCTCCGTTGCGGCAGTAATGAGCGAGCGGCGGCCATAGAAGGGGCCGGCCTTGCGTCTGTCGAGGAGCTCTTCCTCCGCTACCGAACCCCATGCTTCAACGTCGGCTATCCTGCGAACCGAGAAGCTGAGTTTCTTAAGCGTGCCTGATGAGGCTGCAAGCCTCGCCATCAGCGGCGCGTAGAGACCGGCAAGTGCGTTCTGTTCGTTAATGATCGCTTCGAAAACCCGTCCGTAGGTGTCATCGCGCTCGGTCTGAAGCTCCTTCCGGCGAGCTGCGGCTCCTCGTGCATCGGTAAGCCGGGTTTCCAGGGCCTGAAGCGCAGAACTCTCCTGGGTGATACGGCCGGTCAACGCGGTGTATTGATCCCGGACCAGCTTGTCAGCGCTGAACAGAGCCCCAAGGCGGGTCATTTCAGCAACGATCGGAGCGAGCGTAAGCGCCGAGAGATCAGCATTGTCGGCGATCAGCGCGACGTTCGGATCGCCAGGCGGCGGCGGAACGCCGTTCAGCTTTCGCACCTCGCCATCCGCCCACGCGATGTAAGCTACCAAGCTCTGATCGACATTGCCCTTGTAGGTTAACATGAAGTCGTCCCACTGCTTAGCGTCCAGGAAGCTATTGGCATGTCGCGCCTGGGTTTGGCGGAGCATTTCGGGTGCGCCAGTGGCGCGCATGCTACGGGCCTCGTCCTGCAGGGCTACGAAGGCACGGCGCTGATTTCCGAGGTTTTGGATCCTGTTCCGAAGATTCTGAGCCACAGCGCTGAGTTGAGTGTGGCGGGCAACCTGCGCTTCGGTTCCTTTGACGACGAGCTTGGCCCGATCGGCCGTGTAGTCCGCGATTAGTTTCGTTTTCTGCGCGACCTGCGTAGTCAGTGTGGCGACAAGGGTTTCCTTCTCGAATTCCCCGGCGATGCGTTCTGAGACGTCCGAGATCGCCCCGGCTTCGCGACTGCGTGCTTGTTGAAAACGTGCAGTCTGCTGGTCGCGCAGATCGGCAAAATCGGTTGCCCAGTCACGATCGTCTGGCGAATGCGACTCGAATATCACGCGCTCGATCTCATCCACGAGACCATCCGAGACACCCTTGGCCGAGCAAAGCTCTTCAACGAATTGCTGGGAGAGATAGCGAGCGCGAGGAAAGGACATGTGGCCGTTGGCGTCGCTGCCGTCGAGGGAGCGCGTGACCGTCGAGCCTCCGCCCCAGGTGAGCGTCGTGGTCGCGTTGCCGATCAGCCTGCGGGCCCGCGCCAAGAAGGATGGGCTGATATTCTCGTCTGCATCCCAGCCGGAGGACGAGATTGCATCGCAGCCTGCCGCAATGACATCTGCCAAGGCCGTCTTGCCCGATCCCCGCGCTCCGATGATGGCTACAAGGCCGGGGTTGAGCGGGATAGAAGGCGTGGTTGCCCAGTCCGCATCATCGATCATAACGTCCGAGATGACTTGCGACGGCATTGCCGACCGAGGCGGCTGGTCGCCGACGTAGGCGCGGCCCTGCGGGTCGATGCACGCTTGCCGGAGAGCATCGAACTCTAGGCCGCCCTTGATCCATGAGAAGCGATTATCGACGGGCTGCCCCACCGATATCTGGTCGTGGGAGTCGCTCCCGTGGAGACAGGGCTTGCAGCCGTCGTATCGCGCACGCAACTCTTCAACGGTCACGCCCCGGTGGCCGAGCCAGAATTCCCGCTGCGCCGGGCTGCTCGAGAATATAATATGGGCGAACTTCTCAATTTCCTGCCGCACCGTGGCGTCGGCAGCCTGCCGAAGACCCGACGTGCCGTCGCCAGCGGTGCCGGCGACGGCGATCAGGATGTTCTTCTTCGCCCATTCGCTTTCGTGGATGACCTTGCGCAGCTGGTCGAAATTGACCTTGACCTGCGTCGCACCGTGCCGAAGCGCCGCGCCGTCATCAATGATCGTTGGGTCGGCGCGCTTTCCGAGCTTGATCAGCTCTTCGCGTGTGCAGTCGTAGCGGTCGTTATGAGCGCCGAATTGCAGGCGCTTGAGGATGCGCTTGACCTCATCGACATGGTGAGGATCTTCTGGGCTGACCAAGAGATGGATGTTCACGAAGCCGGACTTTGCCGCCGCATCGAGGCGCAGCTCGATGTTCGGGAAGATCAGCTTCACACCGGGCAATCGGCCAGCAGCTTTGTGCTTGAGGAATTCCTCGTAGGTATCGGTGACGTAGTACTCGGTGACAGCGATCGCTTCGATCTTAGGGGTCAAGCCTTCGAGGGCCGTGAGATAGGTCCCCCAAGGGTCGGAGGCACCGAACTGATTGTTGAGGATGGTGCCAGGTGCATGAATATGCGGCTCCCATCGGTGCCATTCCGAACCGCGATTGATCAACGCGCGCACCTTTTCATGCCCTGCCTACCTTGTTCCGCAAATACGTCGCCACGACACCATAGACTAGTCAATGAAGAGTTCTTTCGCAAAGGCGCTCAATTCATCATCTATTTCACCACCTCGATACGTCACAACCTCGGCAATCGCTGCTTGTTTGCAGTCGATAATCAAATGCAGGCCAACCGTATACTGGTAATCGCCAGCCATCGTGAGGCCACGTAGCTTTGCAGCATCAAGGTCTAACCCCTATTTTTGCCGTCTTTTTCACCTCTATTACTGCGCAGTTGTAGATGGTGCGTCTGCGGTGGACGATGATATCGGGGAAGATCGTGATAGCCGACGTGTCATCCGGAGAGGTTTTGAACTCCTCCGGCCGAGGCAGGTTCTTCCCTTTGTCCCCTAACCGATTGTACTCGCAATCGGTGTGCCACTGGTCGAAGTAGGGCCCGACATAAACCGCCAGCTGGTGTGTGAGGCTGCGCTCATTGATACCGATTTCCAAGAGATCAGTTTCGCTGGCAAGAAATGCTTGAGTAGCCTTAGCCAGCCTGGCGATCGTTTCTGAAGGTTCGGGAAAGTCCTTCGGGCGATCGGGATTCATCCAAATTTCCGGCTCTGTTGCCACTAGCTAAATCCCTCTCCATACCGCCGTTTTTACCTACACCAGTCGGCAGCAGGCACGTGCCCAATGCTTTTTAAAGTCCGTTACACGAAAGTTACATGAAAGGAAGCGGTGGGTTTAACAATCGTGCAACTGATTGAAAAACTGGCGCACCCGACGCGATGCGAACGCATGACCCCTTCCTTCGGAGCCAAGACCATTTCTAGTCGAGCTTGCGTGCCGAAATGATCGCGGGCGAGCCTAGAATTAGGACCCGTTTTCGCGCGTTAACCCATCCCAGTGTTGCGTAACGCCGATGTTCGACGATGCCATCCCCTAAAGCGGCCGGGAACCCTCGCCGAGGCGCAAGGCTCGCGGGCTCGAAGGGCCGCCGTCTTCTTTGGCACCCACGGGGGCCGCGTTGGCGAAACCTCAAACCTGAAGCACACATCGCTCGAGGAGCGATTGCTTTAGACTACGAATCTGGGGGTCAGGAGATCGAATCTCTTCGGGCGCGGCATTCCATCCTATTGAATCATTCATCTTTGTGCGATCGAGACGAGGCGATGCCGGCTTGATTTCCGGAATTCAGCCGGTTTTTCAGCCGGTTTTGGAAGGACGGCGGCAGCGGGCGCCAAAATCGCACTATGGGCGACGTGCTATGTTCGGAACGGCACAGTCTGTATCGAGCGACAGCAGATTCGCTGGCCGGACGACCCTGCCGGCTCAAGCCGTCTTGCGTTCGGCCGGCGCGGGTTCTCCGGCCTTCGCGCTGTCCTGGTCTGCGACGATGAATGCCAGTTCGTCCCCCAATGCGGAGATCAAAGCCGCCAAGCGCCCGCGCACCCGTGGAGGAAGCTGCATCAGCCCTCAATCAGACGCCGGCCTTCCGCTTGCAATAAATTCGATGCGCTCGTCGACGGGCGGAGGCCGAGTTTCATCGCTTGTTTCGTTGCCCGTCAGGCCTTCGAAGAAGCGGCTAACAGGAACGCCAAGCGACCGGGCGATCTCGTAGAGCATGGACGCGCTTACTCGGTTCCTCGCGTTCTCGTATTTCTGGAGTTGCTGGAAGCTGATACCTATGGATCGTGCAAGCTGGGCTTGCGATACATCCGACTGGACACGAACGATCGCGATCTGCCTGCCGACATGCTGATCCGCGAGATGAGGGCTCGTCTGAGGTCTGGGCTTTGCCCACGCCGTAACGGCAGGAAGCCGTTTCGAGGCCTCCTGTTGCATCTGTCACTCCCTGGAATGTGGTTCTGTCGCGGTACGCCGCCAGGAACTCAGCAAATTTCCGAATGCTCGGGGAGTTACAGACCTTCGCGAAACGGGATGCACGCCTTCAACCCGGCTCTCTCTGCCGGCTAATCCGGACATATCCTTGATGGCCGAGCGGATTTGGGGCCAGGGAAACTCGGCATCGTCCTCAGACGACTGACCTTCCTTAAGCACTGCATCAAGCTTGGCTCCTACGCCGGCAAGGGTAGTGGCAGGCGTTTCAGACAATTCTTCGATCAAGGCCTCCGCTCGGTTGGCCGCATCGTGCTCAGCAAGCATCGCGGCGGAGTACCCTATTTCCCTGTCGGCAGCATCCCAGTGAGCCTGATGGGCCGCGAAGTCGGCTTCAGCTTTTGCGCGAACCGCTGCGTCGATGGGATCGACGCCTAGTTATCCGCGAATTTCCTTCAGTGAATGCAGTGTCACGCTCTCACCATTCGAGAGTATCGTCGCACTCGGAAAGCCAATAGTTTCGGCGAGCGTCCGCTCTAAGCGTTGTTGCTCACGGCACAGCCGCTCGGTCAAGTTGTAAGCGTCCTGCCAATGGCGCCACACGGTTACCGCACGATCGGAAGTTTGGTCCTTTTCCAAGTCGTCCCGCGCAACCTCGGTTGGCTGCGGTCGCAGCTTTGAATTTGCCGTTCGCGCAAGTTCCTTCCCGCTCGTGACGAAAGGCAAAGGCGTGCTATTGGAATCTTCCACCAAACTGAAGTGAGAAAATATTCGATGGGCGACGAGCTGATCCGCCTCCCGGTGCAATGGAGCCCGTCACGCGCCCCGGGATTCAGCACCACAGGTGCGAGCATCCCGGCTGTGGCAAGAATGCAGGATGGGGCTTCGCCAAACCGAGGAAACCATCGCATTGGTTCATCGAGCGCATGTTCTGCCGCCTCAGGGACTTCAGGCGCATCGCCACCCGGTACGACCGTCTCGCGCAGAATTTCCTCGCCGCCGTCTGCATCGCCGCAATCGTCAGCTACTGGTTATGAGTCCGGGACCCTAACTAACCCGGGGATTACAGATGAAGGTCTTGTTCAGCAACTTCAAAAACTTCTTCCAAGGGGGCAGTTGTGACCTTCAATACCTCAAATTGTCCAGAGGGTTGGGCAGCATTTGAGCCTGCAGCAGGAAAGGTGATTTTTGGACACGCAGGGAGCGAAAAATTCAAAATGAACTCCCAAGGTGGCAAAGAAAGTCAAACCTTGACGGTGGAGAATTTGCCCCCATGGTCATGCAGTATATCCACACGCCGGTGTAGTTCCAGGCGATATCTCAGGGGCGCACGGGGGTGACACGAAAACCATGGTGAAAAACTCAACGACTGGAGAGGGACCCGGCAAATCCCTGCCGTTTAGCATTCTTCCACCCTACGTGGTTCTCAACTACTGCATCAAGGAATAGGATCATTCGATTACGGTCCGCCGTCCAGCGCAGAGGGCTCCAACTTCGGAGCAAAACTATCTCACGACTTTACTCGTCGATAATCTGCCGGTCGTGGCGCGCTGGCCTGGTCAGGTGGAAACTCGCTTGCAAACTTATGTTGCCTTTGATGTTCGCAAGCGTCGGCATCAGTGCAGGCATTTAATTTAGACGACGTTCATGCCCCGACGTGCTATGGTCCCGATACTCCGACCAAGGGTGAAGAATGAAAATCATGCGCACCTTAGCCGGCGCGGCGCTTCTCGCGGCTTTCGCACCGTCCGTAGAAGCCCAGGACTTTAGTCTGGGGAAACCGACGCTGCTTGGCCAGGTCGTGCTTCCGACCGGCCTGAAGATCGCCGGCGTCGAGTTCGGCGGCATTTCGGGCCTCGATTACGACGCCGGCAGCGATCTCTTCTATGCAATATCCGACGACCGCTCGGAGAGGGCGCCTGCGAGGATCTACAAGCTCAAGCTTGCGATAGGCGAGAAAGGTGTCGCCAGTGTCGACATCGTCTCCTCCCACCAGCTGACAGGCGCCGACGGCAAGGCGTTCGCCGCCAACAACATCGGTCCGGAAGCAATCCGCGTCGACGCAGCGTCGAAGCGATTGTTCTGGTCGAGCGAAGGTGATTCAGCAGACAGGCCGGCGATCTACGAGGCCAATCTCGACGGCACCTTTGTCAAGGCGTTCGACTTGCCGGAAGCCTATCTGCCGAATGCCGATGGCACGCGCGGCGTTCGCGGCAACCTTGCCTTTGAGAGCCTGAGCATCTCGGCGGATGGCAAGACGCTGTGGGCCGGCACGGAAAACGCACTCATCCAGGATGGCGACAAGGCGACGCTGGAGGCGGGTAGCCCGAGCCGCATTGTCGGCCTCGACATCGCCACTGGGGCCGTAGCGGCCGAATATGTGTACGAGACGGGGAAGATATTCACCAAGGCAACGCAGGATCCGTTCTTGAACGACAACGGCCTGTCGGACCTCCTGGCCGTCAGCCGGGATACCTTACTGACCGTCGAGCGCTCTTTTGCGCTGGGTATCGGCAACGAGATCAATTTCTATCTTGCCAAACTCACCGGCGCGACCGACGTCAAGGGATTGGCATCTTTGAACGGCCAGACCGTCGTGCCTTTGATCAAGCAGCACCTGATCAAGATCGGCGAAGGCGACTTTGGGCTCGATATCGACAATATCGAGGCCTTCACCTTCGGGCCTGAGGTGGCCGACAAGCGCACGCTGGTGATCGCCTCGGACAACAATTTCAACGCGGACGGCCAGTTCACGCAGTTCGTGGCAATCGTGCTGGAGCCGGTTTTGAAGAAATGACGTTTGCGAGCGTGCGCCTCGCGCACAGTCAGCGATCACGCTGCGGATCGACTTCACCCCTGTTCCGACTTAGTCCGATCGTTCGGTGCCCTCACCTTGATATGGTCAAAATCTGCGGAAACAGTACCGTTCGGTTCCTCCAGCACAGGCCCAGCCTCGAGAATCGCGCAAGTGCCGCTCGCCGGGAAGTCGATCTCAGTTAGATCGAACCTCTAATATCGATGCAATTTCCTTTTGAAGGTCACACAGTTTACCGGCCCAGGGGAAACATCCGCTTCAGTGGTGACAAGTGTTTCTCCCCCGATTAGGCTCAGGATACGGGAAAATATTCCTATTTTCAAGCCAACGAAGCCCGGATCAGGGCGGAATCATGAATCGTCGATGCGCTGTAACAAAGCAGATCGAATAAGTTGGAGAAGCTATCTGCGTTACGAGCATCCGGCGCGATCGACGAAACCGAATATGCAACGCTAAAGGCCAAAATTTTTGGGACCGACCTGTCACGCAACCAGGCGCGCGGTGGCTAGCAAAGCCAGTTCGCGATTTGTCGAGCTGGATTTCGATCAAATCAACATCGAACCAAGACGGCGATCGCCGCGCCTCTCTGGCTTGGCGCCAGCCGATGGTCGCACAGGATGGCGCCCACCAATCGTCAAAACGGGCGTGTCTCTGTCGACCAGGTGGGGCGTCTCTTAGGGGGAATGTCTCTAACGCGCCCTCAAGATGGTCGGCAGTGCACCACCCAAGTGGTGTCTAACCTTACTGGCCCCACCATCCTTGCTGACAGGCCTTCCAAATCACATAGTCGACCTTCGAGACGCTGTCTCCGGAACGGTTGGACAAACGGCTACACAATTCCTGGACGGATTCCCGAGACTTTGCTGCGACCCTTTCCAACCAGACATCGGGTTTTGCAACGTCGACGCCCAGGTTCTTTGCCAGGTGATATTTAGTGATCATACCGACGTGAGGAAGGGTCTGACAAAACTCGATCACGTCGTCCGGTCCATTTTTCCACGCCGACCGAAAACCCTCGAAATATTCCGACCGGTTCGACATCACCAAATCGATCGACTTCTTCTTTCCTGGATGACCAAACGTGTCTCCCACCTGCTCCGTCTCGATCAACGATGGTTTCATCCGGGTCCAAATGTCTTTGGCAACCGCCCACTTCATTCCGCTATTGAGGATGACATACGAGACTCTTAGGGCAAAATCGGTTGCATCGGTCGGAGGGGATTTCGTCTCGACTTTTTTCATTGCGTCCGGATCGAGTTCCGTGACCTTCTTCCGGTAGTAGAAATATTCCTCCAGGGTCACCGAGAAAATTCCGTTCTACTAGAATAAGGTCGGTCCCTCGGGGACACAGTCTCAGTGTGAAAGTGACATTTTACACTGAGGTCGTGGTCATCCCAATTTCTACTAGAATTCCCTTTCATCGACCCCTCCCCTTCGAATGAGAATGACCTCCTCCGGATCAATCTGGTAAGGAACCCTTGGACTGCGCAATGAACACCGCGCTCGCTGCAACACCTTCATGGAGTCGGAGTCGAAAAGTCGGATAGTCCTCTTCGTCATCCGATAAGCTACCGTCCAATGTTCGTGACGACCGGAAAGGCCGATGATCGCAACCTGATTGTCGCCCAGTCCCTTTTCCAACGTCGTCCACAAATCGTCGAACCGACGGATTTTCGAAGTCAATGTCGCCGCGCAAATAGGTACCTCGAGGATATCTCTAAGGTAGTTGCAGGCAGCCTCGACAAGGGCATGAACGATCGGAATTTCGATCCCTAGTCCGACAGTTTCATGGGCGGTCACCCAGTTTGTCGTAAGGGTCTCTGCGAGAATCTGGAAAAGGCCAATTGATCGCTGACGTCCCAATTCCGGGCAGAGAAAACGGAAGGCGTTTATTACGCAATAGATCCCACAAAGGCTATCCAGATCTCCTTGGTTGAAAGGCGCCACGAATTTTCGCGGGACCGGCTTCTTCAACATCCGCGCGCGCGGAATCTGTCCACGTACATCTTTGATCCCGCCCGACATTGGCGTCTCAAATCATGGAAACGATGCGACGTTGGGCGTCGGTGTCGCCGTCGATGTACGTTTGTGTCATCGATAGAGATCGATGACCGGCGAGAAGCTGAACGTCGCGAAGACATCCTCCCGCACGGTGCGCGGATCGCGCGGCCGTCGTTATAAATGTCCGGCGCCCTGAATGGGACGAGCAGCCTTCGAAATTCAGCTCGCGATAGAGCTCGACGAACCAATTGACGATGCTGTTGGGTTTCATCGCCCCGCCGCGGCTTGAACGGATTACGGGGCCGTCACCACCCTCGATTTCTCTCAATTGAGACAGGGCGGCCTTGAGATTGGGATGAAGGGGAATTCGTCGTCCGGATTGACGCTTTGCAATACGATCCTCGATGACGACCAGGTTTCCAAGCCTCCCTTTGGGATCGAGGAGCATTGACCACTCCAACCCGGCAATTTCGCAGGCTCTTAAGCCGGCCTTACAGGACAACAGGATGATCACCTTGTCCCGGAGCGGGGTCGCGGATTTGCGCGAACGCGCGAGCAGTTTGCGCAACATCGAATCGGTGACGACCTTGGCTTGACGACCAGACATTCGGTTGCGCTCCAGGGGATGGGGACAACCCCAGATTACAGGCATTTAATCCTATTTTCAAGCCGAAAGGCGCCTACGACCGCCTTCAATTTCAGGGTGTGGTCTCAGGATTTCTTGTCGAAATGATCGTCCGGTCTGACGAGGTCCACGTGACTCACCCCGAGCGCTGGGCCAAATCCAATAGGGTTTCCACCGTTGGGTTTCGTTTCCCGTTCTCAATTCCACTGATGTATTGCTGGCTCAAATTCGCGCGTTCCGCGACGGCCTCCTGGGTAATACCCACCGCACTCCGTATTCGGGAAAAATTCCGGCCCACGAGTTTCCGTATATCCATCCGGCTAGCAATTACGAAGACGCCGGCTTGAGTTTACAATACGTAAAATTGTGATCAGATCACATCGACCGTTTCAAGAACGGATCCACCGATCGTCATCAGAACCTGAATTAGCAGTTTTTGAGGACTGAGACTGGCCAAGGAGACGTCGGTAGCGGCCGAATTCCAAGGGCTTAGAGAATGACCTCATCCGCAACGACGAAGAAAAAACCGAACCTTCTCAGGATATTGCCGATCGACACCAATCCCCGCCGCGAAACACCTTCTTGATCAATCTGGATGGCCAGCTGCAGTTCTATCGGGTGAGCCGGGGCATCCTCGGGCCAAAGTCGCGAGCGACCTCGGTATCAACGTCCGAGCCGTCGTGAAGCCTATGGCCGACATTGCCCACGTCATCATCGCCAGCGGCAGGAGAACACCGCCCGGGCGATCCTTTCATTCATTGAGAAATCCTTGTTCGCCAAAAAGCTGGCGGACAGTGGAATGACAAAGGTCACGATCAAGGCTGCGCTGACTGTAGACGACACCTTGCTGTCGCGGATGCTGTCGGTTGCGGAGAATAATACCTGATGCTGTTCTCGACGCCGTCGGTGCCGCCGTCGACCCGGATGCCGGTGACCTTGAAGGGCATTTGTCCGAGCACCTTGTCGAGGAAGCGGGCGGCGAGATCGGCGGTTGCGCGGCCAGCGATGCCGGCGACGGTCCATTTGGCGACCGGATCGGTAAGCGGTGACGGCCTTGCCGGGCGCGAGATTGATAAAAACGGTGTCGATCTGGACGATCTGTCCCGGCGATTTCATTTCGGCTTGAGGCCCTTGGGCAGGCGTCTGGCGTAACGCTTGCCGACAAGGCGGAAGCGTCGGCCGCCGGCTTGCGGCGCAGCGTCGGGACCGAGGTGATCACGCCGCGCTGCATCCGGCTTGTGAGGATGCCGCCGACGGTGGAGGTCGAGACCGCAACGCCTTGGCGGCGGATCAGCCAGGCGAGTTTTCTCTTGCCGCACATCGGGTTGTCGGCGCGCAGATCTTCGACGGCTTGCGCCAGCGCCGGGCTCCATTGCGGCCCGCGAACCCGGCGCGCCCGCCGCGACCCGGGTTCGGGCTGTTTCGCCCAGCGGTAGAGCGAGGCGCGCGAGACGCCGACGGCCCTGGCCGCTTCATCGGCCGACAGGCCAGCGGCGCGTGCGCTTTGCCACCGCCTGACGGCGTCCATACGGATCGCGGCTAACAGGCACCCGGATTCGCATTGCACGCGTCATCGATGAGCGAATTTATGTTTATTTTTTCTGTATATATGGAATTCTTAGCGAACCGAGACGCTCCCTGCAGTTTGACCTTTTCCGATGTGTACCCCCAACTGGTAACAGCAGTTACGGTGTTAAGCTGCCCGTCAACCGGAGGGCTGCCGCTATAAGACGTTGTTGAGCCAAAATTTTGAATCCACGGCCCCCCGCTTGAGCCACCTGTTTGGTTTGAGCCGATAATGACGTTGTTGGGAACGTCCTGATAACCCAATGAGTCCGTCCTTATCATCTTCAATCCGTCGTATGAAACTGACGGGTATCCAAGCTGAGTGTATTGTGCGACTTGCTGTTCAAACAAGGAAACGTAGCCAAACTCGTGATCAGCGTCGGCTGGCGCTGGAGCTATGTTATATTTTCCAACAACGTCGCCGATAAATTTGCCGTCTTGTGCATCGACGACCACAACAGCCACATCGTTCTGACAAACTACGCCCGTAGTCGTACAATTATCGGTCCCATCAAAATATGCTTTGGGAATCCACCACTCCTTTGCTGTCCATATTCCGAAGGGGCGCTCGTCTCCATGACGCGCGGGCTCAAACGCTATTGCTGTGGCGAAGCCAGCTTGCCCGTCGCCATAATTGTGGACACAGTGCGCAGCCGTCACCAGCAGCGACTTAGCGATCACCGACGCGGTGCAGACAAACGTCGAATCCGAGAATTCCATAAAGAGCTTGCCTGTAGCGCTCCAAGGATAATCCGCCACGGGCTCTCGCCGGTTTTCTGCGCTCGCCCCTTGGGAAGTAAATGGATGACTTCCTGTCCCGCTCGCCTCACCAGGTTTAAGCTTCAGAAAAGCCTTCACGCTAGGTGGCAGTTGCTCTGGTTGCAGCTCGCGCCCGCGGTCGCCTTGCACATTCGATGTATCGAGCTGACTACTGGCCGGCGGCCTTCCAACAACATTTTCGTTCGCTAGCGAGACGTTTGCGAACCCGGCAAGCGAAAAACAGCAAAGGCCTATAGCCAGCAACACACGCTTTGGCGTCATCGAACTTCTCCTCGCATAAAATAAACACAATGTCATAGTATAATTTACATGTGCTGGCAATGGTGTTGAACTACGATTGCTCGCATTAGCGTGTCGTTATTTCTGCGAGGCATTTTATTGTTGAGAGCGATCTATCTTTGCTTTTTCTCAATGCTGGTGGTGACGATGCCGGGCAAAGCCGTGTATTCTGCGACGAACACGCCTTTGGATGACCGAATAGCTGGGCGGCGTTGGGTGCTGAAAGCTTTGGGCGGCGTTCCATTAACCCAGCTGAAACCGATATACTTCCGAGTCGACGACTCTACTATCTCGGGTTTTGATGGCTGTAACGAATTCGGCGGCCCAATTGACGAACCGTTGCTAATCAGGAAAACCCAGCGCGCATGCCCCCCTGACCAACCTTCGCTTCCTCTGGATCTGGAGAGGCCAAAAGAGCATCTGAGCGAGGCGAGCTTAGAGGGTGACGTTTTGAAGTTGCCGGTCCATGATGGACACGCGATCTTTCGAAACGAAGAATAAGTTCTGATTTTGAAACGCCGGCTACGTTGGCTGTCTCTCCCCAATGGGGCTCAGCCTGCCCGTTGCCACCAGCGCCTTCGCGTTATGGAATGTGCCAGGCCCGAAAGGGCTTGGGCACCCAGCACCGCCAGCTCATTGCAATATGTTATGGGTTCGAAACTTGTCCTCGACTATTTTTGCATAATCTTTTGTGGGATAGAGAATTTTGGCTTTTGCGATAGTGTTCTCCGCCAATGCCCTCATCGAAAAACCAGATCCGACATCGAACATACCTTCGATGACGATCTTGTCCATATCTTCGACAGTGCCGCCATTTGCTTTAATTTCTAAAAGCGCTGAAACAAGAGGTGTCGACCACAGCTCATCCGACTGAAACGCCCCAACGTTCTGATGTGCACCATAAGTTCTGCTGGGGTCGTACGCGGCCGCTGCGACGTCAACCCGGCGCCCGCGCCAGCAGCTGGCTATCGCATCCCAGGGGAACACTTTGCCTGGGTCCGGCAGGTGGCCAGACTGCATCTTCATTCTATAGCTGACTGCCCAATAATCTCCGAAACCCTCGCCGATTGCCCCGGAGTCTCCTCCAAACCAGTTCGGGTTGATGTGGTTGTGGATAGCATGTCCGGTCTCATGCAAAATGACATCCGCATCCTCGTTGTCGTCGACGCAACCATGGCCGAAGGCGAGGCGGTCGGAAGACGGAACATAGTGCGAGTTGTCATCTCCATTCACTCCATCTGAGTCCACTGCGATTGGAACCGGAAACAGGTCTGCGTCACCCTGGTATCCAAGCTGTCGCAAGTATTCGATGGATGTCGATATGAAGTAGTAGGACATCACATCATTGAATGCGTTGTCTCCGCGAGTCGCTGTCCACGACCCCGAGGAGGTCGAGGGCGGTACCCGCCTCCCCCCCTCTCCAGGCTCGAAGTCTTCAATTCTAACATTGGGCCCACTGAGCAGAAAGACCCCGTTGGTTTCCGTGAGACCCGAAAGCACCACCTCCGAGTATGCTTGCGCAAACGCGGTTCCATCCAGACTGTCGGTAAGGTTGCCATCGTTCAAAATTGTCACGGGGTTTGGATTGAAAATTAATGCTTTGGCCGAAGCCGCACCTGCGCTTGCCTGCGCAGCCTTATCAACCGCGCTCGCTTGCTGCACAAACGCAGCCTTGAGGTCTGCTGGACGCAGAGCAGGATTTACGGGTTGCGGCTCAGCTCCTTGCTTGTTTTCTTGAACCCGCCTGTCGAACTTCTGAATGACGTCTCCGTTCTGCGCGTTGACATGATATTCCCAATATCCGAACGGTTGCTGTACCCCAACACGAACGACCCAAACCAGCACTAGGTCGCCGTTAACGTGCAGGTACGATTTTTCTACCACGGGGCCTTCGAAAACCTCGCCGGATGGCTTCAAGTCGTTATTCACAGCATCTAGCGCTTGGTTTTGCGAGACAGATGCAGTTGTCTTCATGCTGGCTTTGTCGGCTGCTGGCACTTTGAAGACGCTAATTGTTGTTGATTTGACTTGGCCGCTAGTGTTCATCGCCACGCCGACCCTGCTCTGTATGACTGGGACCCCGTCAATGGTTTGCTCGTATTCGGCAACCACGCCGGTCAGGCTGCGCCGGACATCCTTTAAGGATAAGACTGCGGCATTGTCCTTGAGCGCAAAAACATCCTGGTTGCCCCCCATAAATTGACGGGCAAGAACATCGAAGTCGCTGTCGCTTTTCGGTGCCGCGGTGTCGGCGACGGCGGGGACTGTCAGGTCATCCAGCGACTTCGCGGTTTCTCTGCCAGGCATGGCCGGCCGGACGCCTAGATCGTCGATGTAGATTTCGTAGGGAAGCTTGGTAATTGACCGTTCCGACTGTGCAAATGCCGCCCCGCTCAGGGCGGCGCAGACCGAAACACCAAGCACTTTAATTCCCGGCACTGTTCTCATGACTGCTCATCCCTTATTACCTGCCCTAAACAAGCCCGCAAATAGAGCTCACCGAGCCAACCATTAGCTTTGCAACTTCAAGAAGCTTTTCCTTGCTTATTTTGTCGACCAGATCCGTCGAGTCATGGTAGAACGACTCGTCACCGCCTTCGTCATAAAGCCCCACGCACGCAAATCCTGCCGCCTCAAACGGCATATAGTCGCTGCTCCAAATGTTTGTGTGAGAGACTTCAAGTATCGAATAGTCGGCTGCCGCTTGCGCCATTTGCAGGGCAAAGCTTTTGGCCGACGCGTCATTTTCGGGCCTTGCATTTCCTTGGTCGAACTCGATTACGATGTTCGGCGGCTTGCTAGCGGGCTGGAAGCCGACCATGTCGAGATTTATCACAAGGTCTATCGGCCAGCCTTCCGCAGCAGCAATCGCCGCACAAGCCTGCGATCCGATAAGCCCCTGCTCCTCTCCGCTAAACGCAACAAACATGACACCCCGTTCGAGCGGGACAGACGAAAACACCGAGGCAAGTTCCAGGACAATTGCAACGCCGGAACCATTGTCATCGGCGCCAGGGGCCATCGTGCCCGGTGTCTTGGAAATGGAATCATAGTGCGCGCAAATCAGCGCAAAACTTTCGCTAGCGCCCTTCTTCTGTCCTATAACATTATTTAGCTTCTGGTCCGCCGGCATCATAAACTCCTGGCGGCGAACCGAAGCCTGACCAAGGCTGCCGCTCATCTTGCTGGTGACCCAAGCTTCCGCCTCGCCGATCTTGCCATCCAGGGAGTTCCGGCTGCCAAACGCCTGAAGTTCTTTGACATTTTCAAAAAGCCTGTCAGCATCGACACTTTGGATCAAATTCAGGATTCGATCGTCGAGCTTTTTGCTTTTAGACAGATTGCTGGGAAGCCGGCCCTTTGCGAGCTCACCCTTCTTTTCTACAAGCGGATAAGGTGTGAAGGTCTGTGCGGCCGCGGTATGAAGCGAGCATAAGGCTGCCCCCATCCCTGCGATGAACTTCCGCCTATGGCACCGCATTTGCGCCCTCGCGACAAGGGGTTGGCCGGCATATGGGCAACTATGTTTGTGCTCAAGCTTGAGACTAAGAAATTACATGGGAATGTCAATAAGCTTTACCTCGCCATCTTTGTTGCGCTATTGTTTCATATAATTGCTAGCAACAGGAGACTGGCTTTGCAGCAATATTCTGTGCCGGCTTTGCAATGCTCTGAACCCAGATGGCACGCCGCAAAGCTGGCGTGGCGGGCCAATTCAACTTTGTCCTGGCTTGCGAAGTAGTGCTGGTGCCGAGCTCCCGAAAGTGTTGCCGCGCCAGTTAATTCCACCGTTGCCCCGATGGCTGGCGCGGCGGCATGCTGATCTGTCTCCCGCCGTAAACGAGGGGCTTTCCGTCTTCTGGCCGCGCGCACTATTTTGCAGTGGCAAGAGGAAGGCGATCTGCCGGCTACGCAGGCGCACTCCACTTCGCCGAGGCCGCCAGAGCCCATTAATGTCCAGTTCAAGGAGGACCAATCGCGCCTGCGCCGCGGCCACGGCGCCACAAACGAGGCGGTGGTCCGCCACCTCGCCCTCAATCTCATCCACACTATGTCCGGCAAACAATCCATCAAGGGCAAGCAACTCGCAACTTGGGATACCGGCTACCTCATGACCGCCCCTTCAAGCCCGTTAACCTGGACTCGTTGCCCTGACTGCCGTACTTCTCTTTTGCAAGAATGTCAGTTACGCTGCTGACATGGGACCCATCCAGCTCAAGGCTGTTGAATGGGCTTTTGCAAGTTCTGGATAGGACGGTCGAAGCCGGGCTGGGGCTTTTCGATATGAAGGCAGCGCGAATTTCGGGCGCGCGAAGCTCGAGGGTTCTTCGTTGCCAAGCACCGGTAGGGTGCGACTTCAGCGGATGAACGGGAGGCATTCTTGAAACACCTTAAGTGGATTGGAATTGCACGCGGTCTGTTCCTCGCCGCTGCTGCAGCAGCATCAGTTCACTGCCTTTCTGCCAGCGCTCAGGAAAAGATGCCGACGGAACGTGAGGCGGCTTCTGTAAGTGGCACGTCCGCCGATTCGGCAATTGCCAGGGTTTACCTGTCCTTCGAGGGCGGACTTGTTGGCAGCGACATGGCCGCAGCTATCAACGCCTTCTCAGGATCGCAAATTCTGCCCCTGAGGCTGCATAAGCCTTTCGCGACTACGGGCTTGTGCGCGGTACTTGTGACCGAGTTGCAGGTTCCTCAGGAGTTTTGCAGCGCGGACTTGATCAACGCGATTGCAACGCTCAACCGGCGGGCGGGCGCCGTAATAAGCCCGGACGCCATCAGCAGCACTTACGGCGTATTTCTTCCGGCGGTTAGGGCGAGCCAAAAGACTGTCAGCCGATTGTTTGACCTATCCAATCCTGCCGAAGCCGACAGGATTGGGGTCCTGCTTAAGAATCCCGCTTGGAGAAATGTCATTGAGCAGCATGTCGACAATGTTTTGGAGCAATACGGCAAGCAATTCAGCGAGCCGCCTCGGGTGGTTCAAATCGCTATTATGCGAGTTAGCTGGGAGTTCGATATTTGGGATGAACGGCTCATGCCGGAAACGACCTATCTTGCCCAGCAGCTGTCTACCCGGAATCTTGCTGTTTCCGTTGAGCGGGTCGAGGGTTTGCACAAAGGGGTACACTCGCCCTATTCGGCCCTCGCGCACTTTACAAAATGGTGCAGCCCTTCACCGCCAGCTGGTGCCGAAGGCGCATTTGCTGATATCCCCGGCGAATTCTACAGTACCTCTGCAGTCGTCCAATGCGAGTCCGACCATCCCCCGCAGATCATGGTGATGGATAGACCGATCACTTATCATCCTGATATTGCACCGGCACTGCCGAAGCAGCCGGGCAGCCAAGCACCAGTGTTTGCACCAAAATGCGCGGAAAAGCCATTTGAGCTTTTGCGCGATCACGGGACGATGCTGGCCACAATCCTTGCCAGCAGTGAAAACGGCTATGGCTTTAAGGGGATCGCGCCGAAGGCTAAGCTCATTCCGTTTGTCTGGGCTGAGGACCAGGTTACTCAAAAGCAGCTACAGGATTTCATCGAGGGCGTGTGGTCGCCGTCCGAACCACAGGTCTATCTTTTCGCGAGCGACTTCAAGCCATTCGGTTCCATACCAAAACCTGACGCCGACCAGTTCACGCGTGAAACAGCAAACAAGATTTGGCGAACCAATGAACAAGGCGGATGGATCGAGCTGCTGGCCGACGAACTCGTCCGGACGAGGCCGGAAATCATCAAAGAATTGTTCCACCTAAAGATCTTGCTTGTGGCATCTGCCGGCCAGCCAAAAGACCAGTCGAATGGAAAGTCGATTGACTGGGAAACACCCATGTCGCCACAGAATCTTGGCGACTACGAGAATATCCTCATCGTTGGCGCTTGTTCCAAATGTGAGTCCGACATCGCGGAGATTTGGCCTCGCTCGAATCGGGGCAAAGACCCCCGTTTCGTAAGTCTCCTTGCACCAGGTGGCGGAGACATCCCAACCTACATAAGCCAAAACGAAGTCGGAAAAACGACGGGGGGAACGTCGGCTGCGGCTGCGTTCGTCGCCGGGGTGGCTGCCAAAATGGCGGCTTGCTACCCCTCATCCTATGCCGTACGGCCAGGAAACCTGAAAGAACGCATCATTCTGGCGTCGCGTCCCACATTCCCCCAAGACAACTATGGGCAGGCCGTCGCTGGTGGCGTGCTTGATCCCTCGGTATCGATGCTCGACCCGAAGAGGACATGGCTGAAACTCGCAGCGCGGCCTGATGTAAAAGCTGTCGAATTCAAGAGGTGGTGTGCCGGCAGGTTTGAATTCCAGGATGAGGCAGGAGTCGCACTGGACTCGTTCAACCTTAAGAGCGCGCGCCGTGCAACGGTAGTGGGGACTAAGGTGGTTTTGCAGAGCGTTTCCGACCTGGCGGACCTTCACCCGTCCACCTTGCGCAAACGAATAGTGCATCGAGCGGCAGGTGTACCGGCCGCTCAGGGGCCAATAGCAGTTGTCACCGACCAAGGCGTCGATTGCGCGGTAACGACCGGGCGCCTGCAGGATCTCTTTCTAAACAAGGCCTACGCTGAAGTGGGTATTTGCGAGGAAAGCCTTCCACTATGCGAGTAATATTTTTCGCACCGGCAGCCGCTGTCCTCGCCCTCCTGTGTGCCACCGCTCCTTCGGCAGAACAGGAGGAAGCAGTTACAAGTTTCGGTACTTTTTTCACACCGCAGGACGCCAGGCTTAGCAAAGCCCGCCCAACCCTCACCGTCTCACAGGTCCAGCCGGGAAATAAGCCGCGCTATTATCGCTTGCGGGTCAAAGTCACCAACCCGCAACATGCCGAGTGGTCGATAACGATCCGGTCTCCGGTGGGTCAGGTGCTATCAGCATTCGATCAACTAGAGGCGAGCTGCGAGGATGAGTCGGGCTGCTGGACCGTCCGGGTCGGCTCGAATCTTCCGACTGTGCAGTTCTCGACGAATTCGGAGGCAACCGCTGAGCTGGTCGGTGCGGTCTTCATGCCGGATGAAGCCAAGAAACCCTTCTATTCGGAAATGGAGGGGAGTGTGATTGAGGCAATCCCGGCAGCCACCTTTACTAACGACGACGACGGACGAGTGATTTATGAGCTGGCCGACAGCCTCGGCATGTTCATCGGTTCGGGCAAAACGCTGTTTAATACAACGGGCAGCTGGTGTTGCAGCGGCACACGGCTAACTGAAGACCTATTCATGACCAACTGGCATTGCGGCGCGGCCAGCGGGATGGAAGACAGCGCTTTCTGGAAGGATGATGTAAAGGACAGCGCTTGCGTTTCGGGCTTTGTTGACTTGTCTTGGGATGGGGATGATTTAGGAAGGGAGTTTTCCTGCGAGAAGGTGGAGTTCAAGAACAAAACCCTCGATGTCGCGATTTTGCGGCTTGGCAAGCTAGCTGACGGCGCCGCGTTAAGCCGGCCGCTGAGGCCGCCGGTCCTTTCACTTGAATCAGTTGCTGCGGGCGCGCCAGTCACGGTACTACATCACCCGGCTTGCAAGTTGAAGTCGATAACGCGTGGGTGCACTGTATTGAACCCCGCCGTCCTGTCTTGGCCCGAAGCCGGTCCCAGCACTGAGAAGACAGATTTCACCCACAATTGCACTACGGAACGAGGCAGTTCGGGAGCTCCGGTATTTTCGGAGTCGATGAAGCTGGTTGGGCTTCATCATCTTGGAATAGACCCGCGCGAACCGGGAAACTTCGCGGTCAGCCTGCAATCGATAATGAACCAGCTAAAGTCGGAAAAACCCGCACTGTACGGCGAGATTACGGGGGGCCAGTAGAATGCGAAGCCGGCAGGCGGCGCGCGCTTGACTCGTGGCAGTTGTCGTCATTCCAGCGTATGGCGGAAATCGAGAACGGGCCGGGTGCCGTAGTGAACGTGAAATCTGGCGGGGCCTTGGGTAGGGTGGCCGAGTAAACTCGTACACGAACGTTGGGTCAAACGAGTGAAACCAGAAGTAGGGATAGGCCAGAAACGCGAGCAGCAAATATCCTTGCGATGTATCCATCTGGCTGCTCTCTAAATATTACCGCAATTTCGACGCCTTTGAAAATACTCTCGCAGGTCGGCGCAAGTTTGCAACCTTTGCGTCACAGCTTTTCCGGAATGGAGATAAGAGCACGCCGGCCTTGCCTCTGGCCGAAACCTCATCAGTATCTCGCTGCCGCGTTCGTCGGTAACTCGAGCGTGCACCCTATCGTTCAATTAGTTAAATTGCGCAGCGCTGCTGAACTCGATATTTGGACACGGTGGATGGATCGACTAACCACTAGGCGGTCGCTTGCTGTCGTAAGAAGGAGAGCGATACTCGGAGCACCGCTTTCATCGATAGCACGAGCCAGCCCACTAAGTAACTTTGCGGTGGTTACGCTATCTATTCTTATTGCGTGGCCACTGTGTGTGTGTTATCATTAAAAATGACCTTTGATACTTGAAATATCGCCTAGCTATGCGAAGATTTCGCATGCAAAGCTCAAGATGCGCGCGTGCATTTTGAGCCTTGACTGTAACCCAATCTTAAGCGGTTGCGGTCGGAATGTGGGATAGGCATGATTTCCCGCCGTCATTTTGTAATGACCGCAGCAACGGCAATATTTACGCCTGCAGTCCTGCGCAGCCGTCATGCCTGGTCTGGGCCCCTGCGTATCCGTCGCAACGCTTCCAGCATGGCGCCGACTGATCCCTTCTTTTCCGATTATGCTCAAGCTGTCGAAGCATTGCACCAATTGCCCGCTACCGATTCGAGGAGCTGGCGCGGTCAAGCGCTTATTCACATACGGCATTGTACCCACGGCACCGTCGATTTCGTTCACTGGCATCGCTGGTACCTCTCGTTTTTCGAGAAAATCTGCGGTGAAATCATCGGAAAGCCGGACTTTGCACTCGCCTATTGGGACTGGCAGGAAGATCGCAGCAAGCTTCCCGATCCATTCTTTGACGCAACGCGACTGGATTTGGTCCATTGGAATGATGAATCGAATGTTCAGGACGACAACTGGGACACCGATCCTGTGACAACAGTCGGGGCTCGCGGGATCGCAAAGGGCCAGACGATGGTGTCCGTCCCTAGGTTTGCCAATTCATTCCGCAAGCCGACGCTCGACAGCATTCGGGTTCAGACGTCCTTTCAAACCTTTTCACGCCTGCTCGAAGGGCAGCCGCATAACAATGCACACGTTGCAGTCGGTTCCCACGGCAAGGCGAACGGCCATATGGGTAATGGCGTGTCGCCGCTTGACCCAATTTTCTGGCTGCATCATTGCAACATCGACCGGTTTTGGGCCGAGTGGCAGGCGGCTGGAAACACATCGGCGGATCCGGGTAACTCCTACGCGCACAATTTTGCCGACGTCGCTGGCAACCCAGTTGCCGGCATCACGTCCACTGGCGCACTGGCGCTTTGGTTCGTTCGACTACATCTACGACACACTTAAACCCGAGGTGATTGCCGAGAACGCCGCCAAGCTCGGGCTGCAGAAAATCGCTGGCGGGGACGGCTCTATATTCAGCAAACTAGAGCTGACGCCACCAGCGCCAATCGGGGAGAGTTCTGTAGAAGGCGCCGCTGAGCTAAACGTCGAGAAGGCGATCAACGTCGAAGTCCCCGATCTAATCAAGACGCTTTCCAGCGTTCGGATTTTTCAAGCTCCCGAAGCACTCAGTGCCCCAATGAAGGCACTTGAGCAGCAGCGCATTCTGGCAAGGCTTGGGGGTGTCGCCGCTCCGCCCAACCGAAATATTGTGGTGGGTGTTTTCGTGAGCTGCCCCTATCTAATCGCCTGAAACCCCTTCCGACGATCCGCATTGTGCGGGAGTATTTTCTTTCTTTGGACCGGGAGGAGCTCACGCAGCTCATGGGTGGCGGGAGCGATGTGTATATCGATCTCTCGGATACTATGCGCACGCTTGCATCGCAGGGCCGTGTAATGGGCGACAGCATAAAGGTGCAACTGATGGCGGTGCCTGTTGGGGGTGATGTACCGGAAAATACGAATGTGATATTCAAGAAAGTTACAATTCTTTCCGCGTGACTAAATTCCGGCGAATTGTCCAGCTGAAGTAAGCTCGGTGCTGTTGTTTGGATGGGCTCGCAAGGCGATGGGACTGCAAGCACGCGTATTGTTTGCTGCCCTGCTTGCGTTCGTCGCTACGGCGATACCGGCAAGCGGAGAACCGGAAGGCGACGCAGGGAAAAAGCCTGGGCCGAACTGTCAGTCTACCATGACAAATATTGATTTGGCAGCTTCAAACATAGCGACCGGCCGGAGCGCGGTTGTTTAACCATTTGATGGCCGACGTTGCTGCGAAGCTTGTGCAACCGGTTATCACGCTGAAAATTACGCTCCGTCCTTTGAGGGTTAGCCCCCACGAGAAACTCATGATCCAGGTGGAGTTCAGCGACACTCCGCTTCCGGCTAGCGGCACCACTGTGGATGCTATCCCGGCAGACGCAGCGGGGTCAGCGTTCTTCAAACCGTTGCAGGTTGACGAAACGAGCGACGTGTTTCTTTCTGTGCCGAACCGCCTTAATTCTGGAATGCACCCGTCGACCCTGGTTATCGGGGTAACCAAGACGGACGGCGCGAAGACTCCGATCGACTCGGCGATTGAAATACTCGCCGTCGAGTTTTACTGAGCGCCCCAGGCGGCCGGCCCAAGCAACCTATCAAATGGGCAGGCGCCATTGTTAGGGTAGAAAACTGCTTCCGAGAATTCGGGGCCGCTTGGAGATGGGGATCGGATAGTCGACTGCATAGCAGGACCCGAAAACGACGCCTTTACAGTTATAAGAAACCGCCTCATCCTCGGCTTCCGGGTAAAATTTTGCAGGAGGTCCCATGCTCGGTTGCTCACCTGCGTTTTACTTATGCTGACGGCGGGTAACGCTGATGCTTTCGCCGCGTCGTGTCCCACCTTTTCGGGTAGCACAATGGATGTGGGCGGGCACGCTCAGGCGCAATGGCGCATGGATTATCCGGTCACGGCTGCGTCACAATTACCCTGGAAGGGCATCGGTTTTAGCAGCAACCCGAGACAGTATATGAATGCGGTTCTTTCAACTGCCCGCAACTCCTTCGCTCGGGGTGGCGGGAGGCTGATTGGGACCGGAAACGAGCCGTGGTGGATATCGCCATGGCTTGACTACACCACCAATGGCCGCGAGCCGCTGATGGGCCTGACGAAAGAACGTTCGCCCGATCCCGGTGACCTGGCGCCGGACAGCGGCGGTAGCTACCAAGTCTGGGCGGTCGGTTTCTACAATGCTCCGGGTGCCACTGTGCTTGGAAGCGTTTTTGCCAATCCATGCGCCGCAACGCTTCCTCCGCAGCTCAATTTTCCGGAAGGTACGGCCTCGGTCAAATTCTTGTTTACTGACGCCGACCCGGCAGATGTGACATATCTCCAAAGCGGGCCAACTTACGATGCGGTGATCGACGCGGCCGGTACTGGCGGTGCAACCCCCCCACCGCCGGTAGAAAGCCGCGTCGTGCGGCAGGTGCGCCTCCTGCAGGTCGACATTGCAGTCAAGGACAGCGACGCGACAGCTACCGGGTGGGTGTTTGGCACGTTTGCCTGGGTCGGTCCTGTCACTGGCGATGGCCTGTTCGATAATCTTGAGCCGGTTTCATTGCAGTGGGGAAATGATCCAAACGTTTACGATCGGGACGTACTTCAGAGCTGGATCAATCCCTCTCTTCACATGATCACTTATGGCTGGCCTGCGCGGCCGGTTTTGGGATTCAACGGCAGGGCCAATGGGCCGGCTGATAATATTCGTTCATCCTGTCTGTCGTGTCACGCCGCCGCTCGTACCCCCCGGTCGTCGCTTGGGTTACTTGGCTTCAGTTTCAATACGTCCAACATCAACAACCCCACAAAGGTTAAGCAACACGTTGACGTTTGGTTCGAGAACATTCCGGGAGGAGCGTTATTCAGGCCTGCCGAGCCCGCGGTCTCGGCCCTCGACTATTCGCTGCAGATCGAAGCGGCCATTTTTAGGATGTGCCGTGCTTGCCGCAGCGGTGACTTGCCGGGAAACACACCTCAAGTATGCATTGATGCCGGGTTCTATACCTCACAACAATGCACTCCGGCAGTTTCGCCGTTTGACGCACCTGGCAACGTGCTCAAGGAGCAGCTGCAGATTGACTTGCCACCGCGACAATAAAGCCGTTGCCACATCAGGTGGCGGACGCTGCTGAGATTGCGATGAACTATAATGCGCGGGTCGCGCAGCAACGGCTGTCGAAGCTAGTCGTCGGCAAATTGCAGCCGGACACATCGCGGTAAAAATGCCTGCTTGTTTGCTCTCGAGATGGCCGGCTAACGCTGACCGCTTTTCACTACCTGTCAAAAACAACTGTACCGACGTATCGGAATCCGTCCATGCCCGCGTTTGAGCGTATCAGGAAGGACGTGGGGGACACGTTTCCAATTACACCCTTGTTAATCTCAGTGGCCAAAGCTTCTGGTTCGCCGTTTCCGTAGTAGCCGTTTACTACTGCCATATTTCCCCTGTTTGCCTCCGCGACCTTCAGATGACCCGAAGACATTCGGCCAGCAAGCTGTGATGGGTCGGTGAGGACATCAACGAAAACGGACTTGGTCAGCGTTGCAGTCTTCTCGCTATCGCCAATCATTCCGCCTAGCAGCGTTGCTTCGGGGCCTTGAACAAGACCGGCGTCGCCCGATAGCTTCGGGATGATCCCAGTCATCATACCGTCGCTAGTGCTGAAAACCGGTTTTATGCAACCCTGATCAAAAGCAGCGGGGTCACAATTGCGCAATCCCAAAAGGTTCCAAACAAACTCGGAGCAATAGCTCTGAAAAGTGGAATTCGCATTGCCCAACGCTACGTCCGCCAGAAATCTTATCTCGTCCGGCGGGGTGGATATGCCGGGCAGTCCACGCTTGTACATTGGCATCCCGTAGTCGGTGAAAAAGCCGAACCGTGAAGGGTTCGACATAATGAGCCTTGCCCATTTTTCCAGATTGCGTTTTTGAACCTCATCAAGTTCCGGCCGTACGACGTGGATTGCGTCCAAATCTGCGTAATGCTCCGGCGAGTTAAGCGGGCTGCTATAGGAAATTGGTGATTCCAAAGTCATAACGAGCTCACCACTTCCTTCGGAAACGATGAAAGCAATTGCCGAATGGGATACCCCGAGCTGCATATGGGCATAGGCCAGTGTCTTATCCCAAAGCGGCCGAAAGCTAAGCAGGATGTCACCCGTTTGCACCAATTTGGACTGAGCCAAATCCACTGCAGCTTGCTTCTTGCCTTGGACGGATTTGCGCAAATGAATGACGCGAAAGCCGAGATCCCCTGAAGGTGCATTCATTTCAGTGACGGCAGCATTGGGCTCCGCTGAATCGCCCAACGTCGCCCAAGTCTGTCTGGGAGGCATCATGAACGAGGAGACGTCAAGTATCGCAGATCGCTTATTAATCTCCTGCGCAGAAGGGAAACCAGGGAACGCAAGAATGCAAAGCAGTGTCCACTGAATCAGCTTGTTCGCCGGCATGACTATTCCTCAAAACTAAATTTGAAGTCAGATGCTCTGACATCGCTGTCGCGGTTTCGCTCGACGATTGAAAGCTCGCCGTCCCGGCGGAGCCGGACGACAAACACCGAAGCGGCGTCGGGCGCGGGCAGTATCTCGTCTTTCCCTCGCACCAAGCCGACAAAGTCAACGTGCTGAATTTTATTCCCGGTATCCAGGACCGCTAGCACCCTTTTGGCGGCCAGATCGTCCATGACAAGGCTGTTTGCAGCCATCAAGTTCCGGAGACTGCCCGAGAGGCTGCTGGCGTGCTGCAACTCGACAGCCAGAAGGTCTCGGCTCAGGTCGGAAATTCTGCAAGGAAGCTGCGGATTGGGCGTTGGCTCGCAATCCGGCATATCGGGCAGTGCGTCACTCGACAGCTGAACCTCAACAGCCTGGCCGTGGCCCAGTTCCAGCTTTAGTTCTGATGTCCCCGCTGCGCTTCCGGACTTATCGGTCGCTTTCGAGCCAAACAGATATTTTGTGTGTTGCCCGCCCTTTCCATCGGCGCTTCCCGCGGTTAGGGCGATTTGCCCGATATCGCTTCCGGCGCCGGACTTTGCATCAGCTTGCATCCACGGCGGAAGCTGCTCTGAATGAGGTAGTATGGCCAGAGCCAGTGCCACACCATGTGGATCCTCATAGTTGATAACGACTTCCCGGTTCTCAGTTGCTGATGCGCTTGCCGCAAAGGCCAGCACCAACGCTGGAATGAGCCAGAAATATTTCTGCATCGCGCAGCACCTTTTTTCCGGATGGATGGTTACCTGTAAGTATCCCAAGTTGCTGAAAGTCTATGATTGAATAGTTTTTCCAATTCTGCAAGTGCTTTTGCGGCGTAGTGAGTGTATTGCCGTAAAGGCGGCGCCGTCCAGCAGTCTCAGTTTGGGTTGAGCTGCCAGAAGCGCTCGGCGCCCTCGCGCTGTGGGGACAAGGAATGAGGAAGATCGTTATGACGCGCCGATGCCGGCTTGCCCTGCACAACGAGGCGAGCATAGTCGTCGACGGCCGCTCGCTTGTCGAAAAGATAGGAATGCCGCGGACTGAAGGTCAGAATGTCATCATCCACAAGACGCGCGTCAACAAAATCGAAACCGGAGCCCGCAAGGGGCTTCGTCTCTGTGTTCTTGAAAAGCTGGTCGGCCCGATTGTTGCCAAGCCGGACCTTGTTGTGAAGCTGTCTCGAAACCCAGAGTGCCCTGTCTTCCTGCGAGAAGTAGATAGTCACATGCGGCGACAAACGCTTTAGCGCGCCGAGTTGCTGGCTCAAGACTTCGTTGGGTGTGTCACCGGCTGCAACGGTAACCGAGCGAAAAACACTCCCGTCCTCAGGGAGCGCGGACAGGGTATCTATATAGCCTAGAAGAACTCGCGCACCCATGCTGTGCGCCAGCAGATTTACGCGCTGGCGGCCAACGCTTTTCTCCACAAGGTTCATCAGTTTCCGGAAATCGGGCTGAGTGGCCTGGATCCGATCTTCGTCGTGGCTGTACAGAAGGGTCTCGCCCTCACTTGGCCAGCTGAAGATGACAATGGCACCGGAGAAACCTGTCTCAACTGCGATGTGCGCAGCCCGCCTGATGGCGTCGCCAAATCGGTTGCTGTACCCATGAACGAACACGAGGACGCCGTCAGTTGCCGCGCTTCCCTCATGCGCAAGCGCATTTTCGAAATCGCTCTCGGACGCGGAAAAGATTAGGGATTCCAGTGTGGCGACGTCCTCCAAATCATCGTCAAGCGAGCGTCCATTTTCTAGTTCCACTTCAACCGAGCCCAAAATTAGGCCACCTGTCGCGTGATCGATGCCGAACCGGTATTCGATATCTTCGGAAGGGTTGTCAGTTCGATTTGTCGCGAAAAATACTTTGCGCTTCGCCGCTGCCGCCCCTGCGCGCGCTTTCTGGAAGGCAGGGATCTGGAACGACTTGGCGTAGGCCACTGACAGGATTTCTGCGTCGGGTTTGTCTTCCCTGCCCGCCCAAGCGGCCAGTGCGCCGGCAAATACTTCGCTCTGGCGGCGGCCGTCGATGGCGATGATATTTGCACCCTGGGCGGCCAGGTCGCGGAGACTTTCGTCCTTGCGCGCCAGTGCATTTACATCCGATACCACCCCGGTGCTTTTGGCGGTTTCGGCCAGCAGTCCCCGTGCACGGGATGGCAAGCTGGCCCAGAATTCCTTTCGCGCAACAAAGTAAAATTCAACCGTTGAACCGGCGTCGGGTATCACAGTCTTGGTGACCGACGCGTAGCTTTTGTTGCCACCCTGTTCGGCCACGGCGTCAATCGTGCCACCCTTTAGCGCGGCTTCGACTTCCCCCAAATCAAGGTCCTGAGGTACCGCGCCGTAAGCTTCGAGGATCGCCTTCTGGCCAGGGTCTAGCGCTTGGATCTTAAGCCCGGCCAGATCGTCAACCTGATCGAGCTTGGTGTTGGATGAGATCAACCGTGGCGGTGCGTTCCAAAACGCAAGCCCGGCCAGCCCATTGCGCTCAAGGCTCGCCAGCTCAAGTGCGCCCACTTCACTGTCCTGGCGCTGACGGCTTCCCGAGACGCCGGCACCCGCTACATAAGACCCGACAGGCAAGGGCCCGCTGGACGCCGGAATGACCGACACATCGGCAGTGCCGCCAGCTAAACTTGACGTCAAAGCGCTATCACTGCCCAGCTCAACTTTCACCATTCGAAAGGTACTGCCAGCGTTCACACTGTCTTCGAACGCCTTTATGGCTGGGCCAAGAAGCTCTTCATATTCCGGTGTCGATGCAAACCTTAATTCAATTTCCTGGCAATTCGCGCTAGTGGTGAAAGCAAAGGCGAGGATGAAAGACGCCAGTAGCGCTGCGGGCTGTTTCCGTTTCATATGCTGCCTCACCGGATTACGGAACAAGTGTTCGGGATTTGAATTCCAAGCTACGAGGCGATGTGATCAATAATGCCAAGCTCAGTATTGGCCGCCTTACGTAGATCTGCGGTATACGGCAGCTTTCCAGTCTCACCGTCAACCGGAATCGACGCGACGGCGATGAACCCCACTTTGCTTCCGCAGGCTGATAGAAGACACTGGCTCCGAACCTGACCTTATGGCCGGTGGGATAGAGCCGCTAATCAAAAAGGGAATCATCGCAAGAAGCCGCAGGCCACGCTGCTCGTAGAGCCTCAGGGCCTTGGCGGAAACGCCGAGCCGCTTGGCGGCCTCGGACGGGCTCAGGAATGGGCAGGAAGCGCTCACGAATCACCTGATTTTGGTTGATCCTATCCTTATCGGGGGTGACCCCGGGGGCCGGGTCAACATGCTTTCGTACACGAATCTTCTTTCTTGCTCCAAAAGGGCAACTCAACGCCAATCCATGCCTCAGGCACCCATTGCGGCACCTTGCGGATCGTGCCGGACTCTACGTCGCTGCCGGCGGTGGTGTGGTCGGAAAACGTTGGGAGACTCCGGACCAGGATTGCTGGCAAAGGTGACGGTCCTGCTGATCGCCTCATGGCTGCCGCCGATGGATCTCGCCCTCCGACTGACATGAGCCCCCAAGCCGTTCGTTCCCTGTCCGCACCCCTCCGGATAGGGCCGTGTTGGCGCGCGAGCGTGCCCGCGCCACCCCGATCCTTTAGATTTTCCCTGCGCTGACACTCCGGTGCTGGCCTCTCACGACCGGCTTTTTCGGGTCCCGTCGGAGGGACGGTCCCTCAGAAGCAACGGAGACATCAAATGCAGAACATTGTCATTTCATTCTCGCCGGCAACATCGGCCAGGAGCCGGAAACCCGCGCGACCCAGGGCGGCACCGGCATTGCCCACTTCACCCTCGCCACCTCCCGCCCCCGCTACGCGGACGGCAAGGTCCTCCGGGATGCCAGCGACAACCGCCTCCAGGACACCGAATGGCACCGCGTCACCGTAAGCTCTAACATCATGCCCAGCGCTTAATCCAGCCGGTCTGCTTCTCCATCAAATGTGCGTTGTAGAGCTTGAGCCTTTGAGCAGCGTGGTGAACGCTTGAGTCATCTCGCGGATCGAAGGACCCTCACTTCAAGTCGAGAAGTTTGCCAAGCTCGCATCATGACACGTTTTGCAGGGCGTTTAATGACGCCTGGCCCAGAAGAGGTGCCCTCGCCACCGCTGAACCCGCCTGTACGTCAACCGGCGCATGGTGAGGAAATCATCGAACGCTTGCCGTTCCGCGTTCTCATATTCGGCGACCGCCCGCTCTCGACTCCCACTTGCGAGGATCGCGCGCGCCCAAGCCGACTCCCTTGCTCATCGCGGCGGGAACTCCCTGGCCGAACAAGGGGTCGTAAGTCGAGGCCGCCTCACCGATCGCAACCCAGTTCGGTCCAGAGATCACATTGCGGCGCGCTGTGTTCGCCGGCCAGCCCATGATTTGCTCAGACTGGTAACCGGCCGATCGCAAGCGTACGAACTGCGTCTCCTTCAACTGCTGATCGAAAAATTCTCGCCGCTTGGCCGCACCCTTGGGCAGCAGGTCGGCGTCAGTGAGGTAGGCCAGGACATTCATGCCCGTAGGAAGTGCTGCAGAAATACCACCAGCCCGCTTCAGCCGACTCGAGAATCAGGCGCTGATCCGGCTGCAGCGCAGGAGCCTGGGTGCACATAGGCAAGCATCGCCACTAGATTATCGACGAGAGATTGACGAGGCGAACCGGGGATCCTTGCTCGACCCGTCGCATGAATGATGAAACCGGTCCGCACCTCCTTCGGGTATCTACCGGTCCCCGCTTTCGGCAGCGCATAGAGGCCATTGTCGAGAAGTTCTCCGACATGCAGGAGGATCTCGCACGAGAGCGCAAGGCAGCAACTCGGCTGTGGGCGAAACGTGACGCCCAAATCCAGGGCGTCATCGAGTCCACGGTAGGCATGTATGGTGACCTCCAGGGGATCGCGGGAAAAGCAATGCTGGAGATCGAGAGCCTACAGGTTGGCCGTGGAAGGGCCATCCGATGATGAGTGATTCCTGCCGCAACCGCCTGCGTTGTCGACCTGCTACAGGGCGCAGGAATCGTCGCGTCGAGTTGCTAGTTTGTAGCTAGAGGCGCTAGCCCAGTGATGGGAGGCCAGTCATTTCTAGAAAATATCAATTGAATTCAGTAGGTTATATGGTGGGCGATGACGGGCTCGAACCGCCGACATCTTCGGTGTAAACGAAGCGCTCTACCAACTGAGCTAATCGCCCGCTCCGGGGCGGACCTTTAAGCAGTTAGGACGGGGTTCGCAAGGCCAAATGAGCGCGCAACGGCCTCGCCGCTGGTCGTTTTCGGCGGCAAAATCCGGCTTGTCAAAAAACCTTCTGCTGTTTGCTGTTATGCTGTCGCGCTCCGCTTGACACCCGGTGGCTTACGCCTTATCCACCGCCCCAACGACGAACACGGCTGACCGTGCTCGTCTTGCGCGGGTGTAGCTCAGTTGGTTAGAGTGCCGGCCTGTCACGCCGGAGGTCGCGGGTTCGAGCCCCGTCACTCGCGCCATTTGTTTCAAGGGGTTAGCTACCGCCCCTTGAAAAGTTTCAACTTTCATTTTCCCGAAAGTTTCAACTTTTTGTATTCGTTGCGTTCTTGGCCGAGCAGTTTGCGGCCTTGGCGGCGCGAGGCGTCGGCCGATCGGACGGCCGCGAGATTGACCGGCATGTAGGTTTTCTGCAGCGCCTTGTTGTCGTCGATCGAGTTGCCCATCTTGGCCGAGATCGCCTCGACGGAGGCGCCGCCGGCATTGGCCTCGACCGCGCCCGATCGCCGCATGTCCATGAGGCGACGCTTCTCCCCTTCCCCGAAAACCAGCTTGCGCATATCGGCGAAGTCGTCGACCAGGGAGTCCTTCGTGTAAGGCACGCCGGCGCGTGGCCGGCCGCCCTTCGCGCCTGGCGCAAAGCCGCGCGAGCGGAAGATCGGCGCATCGTCGAGCAGCGTGACGCCCAATGATTCGACATAGGCCAGCACCAGCCTTTGCGTGCGTGGCGACAGCGTGCCGAACGCCGCCTCGCCGCTCTTGGTGCGCTCGATCAGGAAACCCCACTCCTGCGCCGTCTGCATGCACCGGAGAGGAGCAGAGCGGCGAGCAGGATTTGCATGGCTGGTGCCTACGCCTGAAGCGCTGGACTTTGCAACTGGCGGATTTTACATTTGGCGGGTAACTCATTGATATCTTGCAAGCGGGTTTTCGCCTGTTTTACAGACAACCCATTGGAATCCGGCTGAAGGGGCTAGCTTCCCAAGCTGAATGCTAGCCTTCGCCAGTGGGCGTAATGCCATGGCGCTTTTCCCACAGCGATTTTGCTTCGCTTTGATCGAGGCGGACCAAGGAAGCCTTCCCGTGTAGGAGATTTCGGCCCGGGTTACCCAGCTTGGGAAAGATATCGCAATGGTAGGGGTTCGGACCGTACGGCTGATCAGGCGCTATTGGTGTATATGCCACCCCAAGCGGCTCAACACCTACCTTGGTTTTCGGATCAACTCGGTTCATCGTATTCCGCACCGCAGAAACACCAATCGTGGACGCACCTATGCCGTTCTGAGACACAATACGGTCATCCACCAACACGTTCGCAGCGCTCAAAATCGAAAGCAATTCGACCGAGCAGCCTCCTTCCATAGACGTCCAAAGTTGAGGCGAGACTCCATAGCCTCCGCCCTCAACCTGAACAATGTGGCTGGACGTTTTGACTATTCTTAACAGGCCGTCATCGGCAGAAATCGCCAAGTCATCGTACCAGCTATCCGGATCATCATTTGGTTGCGGCGTTGGTGACAGCGTTAGCCCCCCGAGGGAAGTGTATAAGTAGCGCCTTCGCGAAGCCGTGTAAGGCTGCATCTCCCGATAGGGTGATAGGCTCCTGATTGGCAACCTTAAGAAAAAGGTGCCTAGTGTCATCGCTGTCGACGCCATAAAACAACGTCAAATACTTGCGATGCCATTCAGCTTGCAAGGAGCCATCCGCTCCAGGAATAATCTCCGGAAGCGGGCCTGAATAATCCTCCAGTGCCGACTCTAGTTCCGAAATGAATGCCTCGACCCTATACCTCGGCAGAGGGTCGGCGCCATATCCGTCCCAATCCTTCCGAAGGTTGCTTAGCAGACTTTTTTGGGAATCGAGCGACTTTCGCACCGCGGGGTGCAACCCTCGCTTAGCTTGCGGGTTCGCAAGCCAGGTATCAGCTAGTCCGACCAGCCCATATATGCTTCCCGGCGTATCAATCTGCCGCACAAACGTCTGGGGGAGGCGATCACTCCCGGCCCAACCAGGAAAAGTGCATACAACATCCGCGTCGGAAAGAGTGCCGGGCACTGTCCCCATAACATGGCGATGGCTGGAGCTATGAGGCGTCTCCACAAAAACCCACTTCCGGCAAAGTACCGTAGGGTCGGAAACAGGTTCAAGACCCCAAATTTCTGGTGCATTCTTGATTGTTACCGCCGCGTAAGGCGGATTGGCAACGTAGCCAACCCCGGTTTCGGCAGGGACATAATTATTGAGGACAGCAGCAAATCGCGTCGGCAGAGCCTGCGGCGTTCCAGGCTTGCCGCCAGCCGACGGACTCCCGCTGCCTCGGTCGAGAGTGAATGTCTTCACTGCACGACTGGCGAGAATGCCCTCGGAAACGTATTCAGGAAAAACGGTCATAGCCCTCAGATAATATCAACTGGGCCTCATTTACAATCTCATCGAGCATTGCGCCAAAATCCTGCGCTCGCATAGGCGTGTCAGGCGAGGCAAATACGTCTACGAACTGGGTGGCCATGTATGCCCCTAGCTGCTGAGTCATATTCCCTGGGTTCGCTAGGTCAACCTGCACTGCAACCCGCCGACCATTGGCAACACGATACATCCGGTTAATCGTGACGTTCGGGTCAACCGAACTGGTGCGCGGCACATTGGTATGGAAACTCACGTCTGTGGTCCCCTGAGGAACCACTAATTGGTTCGGAAGAAGAGAGGCTGCCTTTGCGACTGAGCCTCCTAAGTCAGGGCACTCTTCGGAGGTCTGAAAAACCACAGCAGGCCTCAGAATGTGCTCTCCACGAGACAAATTCTTTAGAATAGAAGTACCTTTGGCGACTGCCGAATTTGGCTGCGATACGGTTCCTAAGCTATTCGGGAGATTTTCAGGTGATCTAATGACAACGTCTATCCTGCTTAATTGAACAGAAACAATTACTTGCAAGCCGCCATCCGAACCTACCGCCTGGGATCCGGATCCCATCGGCAGTTGCTGGAAGCCATCGGGCATTTTACCGAATTCAGACTGCCAAAGGTCGATTGCCGTCCTGGTTGGGGGGCGCGTCGTGAATGCCACGAACTGCAGGTTGTCGTACATAATCGCCATAGAAGACCAATCGATGAAAAGATGCAGCAACCGTAATCCCACATGTATTGAAGAGTTCTTAGCAGCCATTCCACAGGGAAACAACGTCCTGTGGACGGCGCAAGGCGTTCGTCCGCTTCCAGTCGACCAAGGCAAAAAGCCCTGGCTGATCAGGCCAGAGCTTTACGGATAAGAGTTGCGTTATTTCACAAAGCCCCTGAGGCAATCCTAAGGGATCGGGCGAGCTTGGGGCAATTTCTTCGGACAGCTTCCTGCCATATGATAGGGACCGTTGAATTCGGGTGCGAACGATTACGGGCTCCCGCTAAACTCAGAGGCCGGGGCATTCGGTTTCAACTTTCACAGTTTTCCGTTGAATTCAGGGCGACTCGGATTCGAAACTGTCATTGAAACTTTTCGGTATTTCACTGGCCTGTCACGCCGGAGGTCGCGGGTTCGAGCCCCGTCACTCGCGCCATTTTCAATCACTTAGCTGATTGGAAATGTAAAAAACTCTGAATGCCGGACCGGCAATTCAGATATTCGGGTCGACCTTGGCGCCCGATAAATTTCAGCGCTTGGCCTGATTTTCAGAAACCTGTTCGATCTGGCTCATCACCGCTTGCGGATCGACGTTCTGAGCTAGCTGAGGCGGTTTCATCATCTGCCGGCGTTGGTACCTTCAAACGCTCCGTCAGGGCGGCGGTTTCGATCAGTCGCGTGGTCTCATGCTCGTTGAGCAGGCCGATCTGCAGATCCAGCTCGGCGCGGTGCTCGCTCAACGCTCCGCGAGCTGATGCTTGCACGTTCGCCGACCAAGCTCGGGCGCGGTTTCCGTGCAGAATTCCGGCCCCCGTGCTTCGCTGATCGGGGTCGCCTATTTTTGCCTCGGGTCTTCCAGGCCGATGCCGATCTGACGGAAACGGCCCGCCCGACGTTCGACGACGGCTTCGGCGAGCGAGCGGGCGGCATTGCGAACTTCTTCCTGGATTGTCTCGTCGGCATCGAGTTCATCATGGCTTGTAGCGTACGGCTTCCAGTAGCCGATGTAGCGGTCAAGCTCGGCGCTCGGGCCTGCCGGCGACAACTTCATGAAGCGCAGCCAGTCTGCGATGGAATGCCGCACATTCTCCGCACCTTCGACGTCGCCGTGCACGATCACAGAAAACAGCCTGCCTGCCAGATGACGCGGATAGTCCCACCCGGCCAGTTCGACCTGCTTTGCCTTTGCCGCATCCTTGCCTTGTGTCAGCGAGGGGTCTGGATTGCCACCGTCAGCGCAGACAAGCCTGTCCATCCTCAGTTTGACAGGCGAGGAAACCTGATACCAATTCACCGGCGAGATGATCATGATCCCATGGGCGGCGACCCACATCGGGTAGATTTCGTTCATCCAGTCCTGAACTTGCCCAAGCGAATGGTTGGGATAGCAGGAACAGGGCCAATGGCAGAGCGGAGCGGCCGTCGAAAAGCACGCCTTGCACGGATGGATGTTCCTCCCGTATTCGGAGGCAAGTCGCGACAGATCGAGAATTTCGACCGCAAGTTTCGTTTCCTTGTCGATGGTCTCACGGGCGATTTCGGCGAGCCGGAAACTCTTCGACATCTCGCCGGGACAGGTGTGCTCGCTGCGCGACGACCCGTTGATGATCAACAGACGCGGCGGCACCGTTAGATCCTCGTGCCGACGCTGCGCCTGCAGCACGGCTTCGTGCGCCGCAATCCAATCGACGGACAGATCGTAGTCGGGGTCGCTGAACGCAGGACCGGCTTTCCTCGTGATCGGGCTCTTGCGGGAATCCGCATAAGCCTGCCAGGCGATCGAAGCGATTTGCTCAATCGACTGGGCGAGCGGTTCGAACGCCGGGTCGACGAATTGCTGCTTGTACCTCGCCTTGAAGGCTTTCTCACTCAGTCTGGGACTAGCCATGCCCTTGCGAGGCGCCGGGGCTTTCCCGGCAAACTTGCCAACGAGACCAGCCATTTCCGAATTCCTTTCCCGAATTTCGTCCAGGAACGCGCAGGACTTTGCAGTGGTCTATTCACCCGTTCCGTCGGCACCTCCGTGGAAGAAGGATCGGATTTCCTCCCTGTCGATGCTGTCATCGCCGTCCTCGTCGACGGCGCTGAATATCCGCTCGACAAAATCCTGAACCTCGGTTTGAGAAAGCGCACCATCGCCGTCGGCGTCGACTATCGCGAACATCATTCGCATCCGCGCACCATGCATCATCCCGCGTCCCATATGGCGGCCGTCAGGCCTTCGGAAATCGCGATGCCAACGGTCGTCACCTCGTCGTTCTGCTCGGGGGCGGCGATGCTCCGGCATTCTCTCCTCCAGCATCTCGGTCATCATCTCACGCATCGTTTGGCGCATGGAGTCTTCGGTTGGCCCGCCTGGCGACGGCTGTGAACCTTGATCCTGCGCAGGTGCGGCGGGCGCAGGCGAGCTCGTCTGGGATAGCGCCGGCGAGGCCAGCATGGCCAAGGCTGCGGCAATTGCTGTGGTCTTGCTTGCTGATGTCATCGTGTTCTCCTTGGAGAATGGGTGGACCGAACGTGTCGGCATCCAAGCCAAACCCGCTGCTCCCCGCATGGTTCCTGGCGCGTTGGTTGATGTTCGCTGCATGTTGGTCCCGACGAGCAAGGAGCGAAGCGACGCGGCGCAGACCCGGGGTCCATTCCGTGACATCAGAGCGTCACGACGGTGCAGAACGTTTGATGGCGGCGGGACAGCGCCCCCCCCGGGGGGGGGGGGGGGGGTGGGGGGGGGGCGGGGGGGGGGGGCGGGCGGGCGGGCGGGGGGGGAGCACGGCGCGCGGGAATAAAAA
>NZ_JBVVQV010000003.1:303022-349084 GCF_055811235.1 Mesorhizobium sp. WSM4810
CGGCCCCCCCCCCGGCGGCCCATGCCGCCACCCCCCCCCCCCCCGCGGGTCCCCCCGTTGTGTGCCCGGCGGCCCCCCCCCCCCCCTCCCCCTGCCGGACATGTCCGGCAGGACAGAGGGGGGCGCCTCGCTCCGCGATCAAAGGTATCACCGTGCCGAGCTACTAATACAAAAGCTCTCAGTTTCTTGGGAGTTTCAACTTTTTTGTATCCGGTGCGTCACAAGCCGGCCATATGCGTTTGAGCATTGGATTTCCCAGGCCCGGTTCCCATTTTCGGGTCCGATGCTCTAACGGAGAACAAGCCTTGGATGCCCTGAAATCGCTCATCGAATCGCGCCGCTTCGACCTCGCGATCATGGTCCTGATCCTGATCAACGCCGTCACGCTCGGCCTCGAAACCTCGCCCGACGCGATTGCGGCCTTTGGCCCGCTTCTGACGGCCATCGACCGCGCGATCCTCGGCGTCTTCGTGCTCGAACTCGCGATCCGGCTGGTCGTCTACAGGACGCATTTCTTCCGCGATCCATGGCGCATCTTCGACCTCTTCGTCGTCGGTTTTGCGCTTATCCCCACGACCGGGTCGCTCTCGGTACTGCGGGCGCTGCGCATCCTGCGGGTGCTGCGCCTGATCAGCATCGTTCCGTCGTTGCGCCGCGTCGTCACCGGCTTCATCACCGCCTTGCCCGGCATGGGCTCGATCATGCTGTTGCTCGGGCTGGTGTTCTACGTCTTTGCGGTGATGGCGACGAAGCTCTACGGCTCGTCGTTTCCCGAATTGTTCGGCGGCATACCGGCATCGCTGTTCACGCTTTTCCAGGTCATGACCCTCGAAGGCTGGTCGGACGGCGTGGTGCGCCCGGTCATGGAGGTCTATCCGGCGGCCTGGCTGTTCTTCATCCCGTTCATCATCGCGACCTCGTTCACCGTGCTCAACCTGTTCATCGGCGTGATCGTTTCGGCGATGGAGGCCGAGCATGAAGCGGTTGAATCGGCCGACAGGGCGACGCTGCACAGCGATCAGGCGATGATCCTGGCGGAGTTGCAAGCGCTGCGGGCGGAGGTCCGCGAATTGACCGGCGTTCGCGGCTAGAGCGCCTCCGCGAGCATTGCAAAACACCGTCGGCGGCTTGTGATGGGTGCCATGAAAGAGCCCGCCGCTTCATTTGCGAAGCGGCGGGTCCCCCAATACCCCCTCGATTGCCAGGTCAAGATTGCCCCCCCGCTTCGCTGACCGTGCAATTGCGGCGCCAGACCCAGTGACCCATTACGGGACACCTATGCCAAAGACGCAAGACGGGTTTGGCGATTCATATTCACTGTGGCTAATATGTCACCGTGGTCGGAGATGACGGCCAATCTCCCCCCTTGAGGGGGAGATGTCCGGCAGGACAGAGGGGGTCGGTTCGACTGGGCGCGGCCTTCTCTCTTGCGACAGAGGAGGTTGGCGCATTGCGTCAGACGACCCCCTCTGTCGCCTTCGGCGACATCTCCCCCTCAAGGGGGGAGATCAGCAGCTTCGGCCTCGGCGAGCAGCGCCTCGACCTCTTGCAGCGTCGGCATCGACGGCGCCGTGCCCGGCCGGGTGACCGAGATGCCGGCGACGGCGCAGGCGAAGCGGACCGCTTGCAGCGGGTCCACGCCTCTCGCAAGTGCTGCGGCCAGACCGCCATTGAAGGCGTCGCCCGCGCCGGTGGTCTCGACCACGGGACCGGCTTTGATCGCGCCGACATGGTCGGATCGGCTGGCCGTGTGCAGCAGCGCGCCCTGTTCGCCGAGCGTCACGATAACCGCGCCGGCGCCTTTTCCAAGCAAACGATCGGCGGCGCGGCGGGCGCCGTCGATGGACGACACCTTGATGCCGGTCAGTTCCTCGGCCTCGGTCTCGTTGGGCGTGACATAGTCGCAGAGCGTGTAGATGCGCTCGGGCAGGCTTGCCGCGGGCGCCGGGTTGAGGATGGTCGTCACCCCTGCCCCGCGCGCGATCTCCAGCGCCCGCATCGCCGCCTCGATCGGCTGCTCGAGCTGGGTGACGAAGACGCCGGCCGAGCGGATCAGGCCAGCGTTAGCCTCGATGTCGTCGGGCGAAATCAGCATGGCCGCACCCGGGCTGACGATGATGGCGTTGTTGCCGCTCGTCTCCTCGACGAAGATATAGGCCGCACCCGTATAACTCTCCGGCGTGTCGATGACGGCGCTCTTCACCCCGGCCTGCGTCCAGGTTTGCCTCGCCATATCGGCAAAGGGATCGACGCCAAGGCGCGTCAAAAAAGTGATGTCGGCGCCGAGACGGCCGGCCGCGACCGCCTGGTTGGAGCCCTTGCCGCCCGGGCCGAGGGTGAAGGATGTTCCAAGGATCGTCTCGCCCATGCGCGGCTGGCGGGCGGCGCGGTAGGCGGTGTCGGCGACGAAGACGCCCAATATGACGACAGGCTTGATGACCACAGGCTTGCCTGGCATCCCGCTACTCCGCGTCCGGCGGAACGACGCCCTTGCGGAAGGCAAAACAGCCATAGAAGCGGCGCTCGCCGGTCTGGATGACGCAATAGGCCTTTTTGGCACGTTCGTAGAAGGCGTAGCGCTCGACCGAAATCATCGGCCAGGCCTTGCCCTCCGCAGCATCGATCTCGCCTTGCACTTCCTGCTGCACGGCGGGAATCTCGTCCGGCTTGCCGACGATCTCCATGCGGGCGGCGGCATCGTCGACGAAAGTGTCCAGCGGATAGAGCGACAGCACCGCCTTGACCACGTCAGCCGCCGGTGCATCGATGCGCAGCAGCCGACCGAGCACCGTCTGGCGGGCCACCGAATCGGAGGGGAAGTTGGTGTCGGCGATGATCAGATCGTCACCATGGCCCATCGCCCGCAACGCCTGGAGCACGTCGGCATTGAGCAGCGGATTGATCCCTTTGAGCATAGTTCCCTCCCGAACGGGCTTTTTTGATGCGAAGCCTGGCGCATGATCCCGAAGTGTTGTCGGTTTTCGGACAAGATCATGCGCAATTCAAAGTGTTTTAGAGACGATTGCCGGTCTCTGCGTCGAACAGATGGACCTGGTCGAGCCGCGGTTTCAGATGCAGCGTGTCGCCCGGCTTGAAGTCGTGGCGCTCACGGAACAGCGCCACCATCTCGCCCTCGCCGAAACGCAGAAACACCAGCGTTTCGGAACCGGTCGGCTCGACGACGGAAATCTTCGCCGGCACGCCGTCGGGGTGGATTTCGAGATGCTCGGGCCGGACGCCGTAGACGACATTGCGGCCGTCCTCCACCTTGCTGCTCGCAGCCATCGGGAACGGCGTCCCGGCGATCTCGACGATGGACTTGTCGCCCTTGCGTACCACGCCCTTGAGCAGGTTCATCGACGGCGAGCCGATGAAGCCGGCGACGAACAGGTTGGCCGGCCGGTCGAACAGTTCCAGCGGCGCGCCGACCTGCTCGATGCGGCCGTCGCGCATCACGACGATCTTGTCGGCCATGGTCATGGCCTCGATCTGGTCGTGCGTGACGTAGATGGTGGTGGTCTTCAGCCGCTGGTGCAGTTCCTTGATCTCGGTGCGCATCTGGACGCGCAGCTTGGCGTCGAGGTTGGACAGCGGCTCGTCGAACAAAAACACCTGCGGGTTGCGCACGATGGCGCGACCCATGGCGACGCGCTGGCGCTGGCCGCCGGAGAGCTGGCGCGGATAGCGCTTGAGATAGGGGTTGAGATCGAGGATATCGGCGGCGCGCTTGACCCGCTCGGCGACATCGGCCGGATCGGTCTTGCGCAGTTTTAGCGCAAAGGCCATGTTCTGCTCGACCGTCTTGTGCGGATAGAGCGCGTAGTTCTGGAACACCATGGCGATGTCGCGCTTGGCCGGCGGCAGATGGTTGACGACACGGTCGCCGATGGCGATCGTGCCGCCGGAAACGGTCTCCAGCCCCGCCACCATCCTGAGCAGCGTGGACTTGCCGCACCCCGAAGGGCCGACCAGCACCACGAACTGCCCGTCGGCGATGTCGACGCTGACACCGTGCAGGACCTTGACGGTTCCGAACGCCTTGGCCACATTGCTGATCGCGACTTGAGCCATCGGCCCCCCTTTCGTTGCGGTGAAGCTAAACAAGGCAAACGGCGAGGGCAAGTCAGTCTTTTATAGATAAAAAACCCTGTTCTCGTTTGACACGGCACCTGGTTGTGAGAATAGTGAACGGGCTCGGGTTTTGACCCTGTTCCGGGCGCGCCGGCACGCTGGTCCGGACCACGGAAATCGAAGCGTTGCGGGAGGAAAAATTGAGGACGCGCTGTTGTTGGGGAACATTTCCAGCGCTCCAAACACCCGAACAATCACCATTGAGAATCGCCATTGAGATTCTCAATCATCACGAGATTCTGGGAGGAACGAAATGAAAGTCAGCCTTTACAACCAATTCATGCGCGCGGGTGCCACGCGCCGCGATGTCCTCAAGGGCGCGGCCAGCATCGCCGCCGTCGCAGCGGCATCCGGCGCCGGGCTTGGCGCGCTGACGCGCCCGGCTTCCGCGGCAAGCGAATTGCGCGCGCAGATCCTGCAGATCCCCGGTGTCGGCAAGGGCCAGCCGACCGATGCCGACTTCCAGCAGGTCGGCGAGCTTTGCCTGGAGGCGACCAAGGCCAGCGTCAAGGAAGGCGAATTCGCCGGCGTCCAGCTCACCTTCATGGGGCTCAACAACCAGAACCTGCACAATGTGCTGTTTCGCGGCTTCCTGAAGCCGTGGGAGACCTATACCGGCGCCAAGATCAACTGGATCGACCTGGCGCAGGCGGACTACAACGCCCGCCTGCAGCAGTCGATCGCCACCGGCACCGTCGATTTCGACATCATCGAGATGGGCGCGCCGTTCGAAGGCGACGTCTGCGGCAAGGGTCTCACGTCCGAAATGCCGGACTGGGTCAAGGACCAGATCGACATGAAGGACGTCGTGGCCTATCTGCAGCCACCGGTCGGCACCTGGGACGGCAAGCAGTACCGCGTGACCGTCGATGGCGACGCGCACAACTTCAACTACCGCACCGACGTGTTTGCCGATGCCGACCTCGCCAAGGCGTGGAAGGACGGCGGCGGTGGCGGTGAATGGGGCGTGCCCAAGACCTGGCAGCAGGTGCAGGCGGTGACAAAATTCCTCAAGGGCAAGCAGTTCCAGGGCCAGGACGTTTTCGGCTATCTCGACGCGCCCAAGGCCTGGGGCGGCTTCGGCTTCTATTTCCTCGGCAGCCGCGCCAGCGCCTATGCCAAGCATCCCGACGACAAGGCCTGGCTGTTCGATGCCGATACGATGAAGCCGCGCATCAACAATCCAGCCTGGGTGCGGGCGATCCAGGACGTGATCGACGCGCTGCCTTCCGAGCCTGCCGACCAGATCAACGCCGACCCGAACACCACCGCCTTCCAGCAGTTCCTGGCCGGCACCGGTTCGATGGTCACCTGGTGGGGCGACGTCGGCTCCAACGTCAAGACCAACGACAGTTCTGTCGTCGGCGACGTCACCGGCTTCTCGATCCTGCCGGGCTCGGACGACGTCTACAATTCCAAGACCGGCCAGTGGGACAAACTGGCCAGCGGCCCGAACCATGCGCCGAATTGCGCCTATCTCGGCTGGGGCGTCTACGTCATGGCTCGTGTCGATTCGGATGAAAAGAAGAAGAAGGCGGCCTGGTCTGCCGCCGCCCATCTCGGTGGCAAGGACCTGTCGCTCTGGTGCGCGGCGTATCCGTCCGGCTTCCAGCCTTACCGCAACTCGCATTTCGACGTTCCGGAATGGGTGGCGGCCGGTTACGACGAGGCGTTCATCACCTCGTATCTGAAGTCGGAGGCCGACAGCTACAACCATCCGAACGCCGCGATCGAGCCGCGCATCCCCGGCATCTTCCAATATTACAGCGCCGCCGAGGACATCCTGGCCAATACATTTGCCGGCAAGATGACGGCGCAGGAAGGCGCCGACGCCATTGCCGCCGCCTGGGAGAAGCTGACCGACCAGATCGGTCGCGAAAACCAGGTCAAGCTCTACAAGGCCTCGCTCGGCATGTAGGCTGAGACTGTCGTGAAACCGCGGTCCGGCGACGCAAAGCCGCCGGACTGCAGCTTGATCGGCCAGCCGGTCATAACAGCTTGACCGGCGAGCCGGTCATAGCAGCCTTCAGCGAACGGACGAGAAGCGTGGCTGACCAGACCTTGCCCACCAATGCGTGGCCGGCGAACGCCGCTCCATCCGATCTGATATCGCCGGGCGGCAAGCGGCTCGGCCGGGCGTTGATGGCCGCTGCGACGCTCGGCCTGCTGGCCGTGATCGCAGTCCAGATCCTTTACAAGTCAGAGGTCAACACGCTCGGCTTCGAGACCTGGCGGCCGGTCGTCTATGCCTATGTGCTGTGGGGTGTTGCACTCGGCGTCGGCCAGGTGCTGACACGCGGCGAAGACGGCCAGCGCGCGCTGTTCCTGCTGCCGGCGCTGCTGTTCACCATCGCCATGGTGATCTTCCCGACGCTGTTCGGCTTCTACATTGCGCTGACCGACTGGAACCTCAGTTCCTTCTCCGGCCGCAAGTTCAACGGGCTCGACAATTTCTGGCAGATGCTGGCCGATCCCTATTACCGCAACGCGCTGTTCAACATGGTGCTCTATGTGCTGGCGGTGCTGGTCGAATACGTCATCGCCTTTGGCCTGGCCCTGCTGCTCAACGCACAGATCCGCGCGCGTAAATTCTTCCGCGTCGTCTTCCTCATGCCGTTGATGCTGTCGCCGGTCGCGGTGTCGTGGATGATCGGCAAATCGCTGATGGAATACCGCTTCGGGCCGGCCGCGGCGCTGGCGCGCCAGCTCGGCTGGGAAAACCCCGCCTTCTTCTCAAACCCGATCACCGCCCGCATCTCGATCATGGTGCTGGATGCCTGGACGTTCATCCCGTTCATGATGATCATGCTGCTCGCCGGCCTTCAGGCGATGTCACGCGAGGTGCTTGAGGCGGCCAGGGTCGACGGCGCCAATGCCTGGCAGACGTTCTGGCAGGTCACCTTCCCGCTGATGCTGCCGGTATCGGTGACGGCGATCATCCTGCGCATCATCTTCAAGCTGAAGCTTGCCGACATCATCATCACCGTCACCTCGGGCGGCCCGGGCGGCGCGACCGATTCGGTGTCGAGCTTCATCTACCGCGAGTATCGCGACCGCTCGAATGTCGGCTACGGCACCATGCTGGCGATGGCCTACCTCATCATCATCATCGTGTTCGTGACGTGGCTGTTGAAAGTCGCCAATCGCTTCGTGCGCAACGTCAATTGACAGGCGGCCAGATGAGCGTCCAGACCACCGACTATGCCGCTTCCGAAATCCGCTCGCCGGCGAGCTTTTTCGCCAACCGCGTCTTCATCTATGGCGCGCTGGTGTTCTGGGCCTTCATCTGCCTGTTCCCGATCTACTGGACGATAACCACCTCGTTCAAGACCGCGGTCGACGTCACCCAGGGCCATCTCATCCCGTTCGTCGACTTCCAGCCGGACTGGAAGGGCTGGCGCTCGCTCGGCCTGTCGCCGGATGCGATCTTCCGGACCTCGACGGTGCGCGACGAGTTCATCAAGCGCTTCATGAATTCGGTCATCACCTCGGTCGGTGCATCGAGCCTCGCCATCGTCATCGGCAGCCTCGCCGCCTACGGCCTCACCCGCTTCCGCTATCACTTCGCCTGGTTCAAGAACGAGGACATCTCCTTCTTCTTCCTGTCGCAGCTGATCCTGCCGCCGGTGGTGCTCGCCCTGCCCTTTCTCGTGCTGTACCGGGAAGTCGGCATGCTCGACACGCGCATCGGGCTGATCCTGCTCTACACGCTGATGGTGCTGCCGATCGTCATCTGGATCATGCGCGACCAGTTCAACTCCATCCCGGTCGAACTGGAGGAAGCAGCCCTCGTCGACGGCCTGTCGATCTGGGGCGCCTTCTTCCGCATCGTCATGCCGATCGCGCTGCCGGGCATGGTCGCGGCCTTCATCCTGGCGATGGTGCTGTGCTGGAACGAGTATTTCTTCGCCGCACTGCTGACCTCGACCGACGCAAAAACCATTCCCGTCATGGTGGCGAGCCAGACCGGCTCGCAGGGCATCAACTGGTGGTCGATGGCCGCACTCGCCACCGCCGCGATAACGCCGCTCGCCGTCATCGGCATCGCGCTGGAGCGCTACCTGATCATGGGCATGACCGCAGGCGCGGTGAAGTAGCGGTTGCTTCTTTGATGCCGGCAGGACAGAGGGGGGCGCGAAGGATCGCTACGGCTTTCATCCTGCACCACTGCAACGCCCGAATAGAGCGTCTGCGCACAGCCTAGCGCGCCAGTGTCGCCCTCAAATGATCGAGGATCATCGCGACGCCCTTTTGCCCCAGTTCCATCGAGGCCTCAGGGGCGGTCTGCGTATACCATCCCGTATTGTCGGCGAAGTGGCCGGCGTCCACCGCTTCCGGGCACAGCGCCAGCATCAGCGACGTCTCGCCGATGCCGGCATGATCGAAGGGATACTGGCCGTCCGTCACCGTCGGCATCGTCGGCATCAGCGGATGCACTTGTATCCAGTTGAAGAAATTGCCGCCCTCGGCGTGCTCGGCATAGTAGCCGGCCATCGTCTCGGAGCCCCACCAGCCCTCGCCGCGCTCCTTCTCCAGAAAACGGAAGATCGCCTGGCGGCCGGCGGTCTTGAAGGCGAGATCGGTCGGCATGCCGGCAACAAAGTTCTCGGTCTGGTGGTGGATGATGGCGTGGATGTTGCGAAAACCGATGCGCAATAGGCTGTAGAACAGTTCCTCCGCGAACGGAGCCAGCGCCCTGCCGCCGACCTGAACCGAGCCATTGCCCTCTGGCGGCGCCACCGCGTAGCTCGCCGCGCCATAGTAGAAGGCTGGCAGGATGACGATGTCGGCTTCCTTTTCGAACAGCTCCAGCATCTTGACCACCGCCAGCGTGTCCATGCCGACGGCCATGTGCTCACCGTGGTATTCGAGCACGCCGAGCGGGAGCGCGATCGGCCAGTTCTCGGCGATCGCCTTGCGGATCTGGTGCGGCAGCATCAGCTCGTAACGCATGCCCATTACTCCATGTTGGTGTGGCGGGCGGCGTCGATACGGCTTTCGCCGATCCGAGCCAGCACAGTGCCAAGCTCGTCGAGCGCAATTCTGACCAGATCTGTGCCGGCATTGGTCACGATGGTTCGACCAATTTCCCGGAACCCGAAACTTGCCTGAATGTTTGAGCCATTTTTTTCCCCGAACAGCTTGTTTTTGCTCATGCTATCACCGTGAAAGTTCGTGTCCAACGGCTCGGAGTGCTTTTGCAGCGCCCCAGGCGTGATAGTGTCGTGGCAATTGCGTAGGTGAGGAAACGGCAGCATATGAAGACACGGCATTTCGACCGCATCGGCAATGGCGGCATCGCGTTCACGGAACTTGGCTTCGGCACGGCGCCGCTCGGCAACCTCTATCGCGCCGTCTCCGATGAGGATGCCAACGCCACCCTGGAGGCTGCATGGCGGGTCGGCTGCCGCTACTACGACACCGCGCCGCTCTACGGGCTTGGCCTGTCGGAAACGCGGCTCAATCCGTTCCTGCGCTCGAAAAAGCGCGACGACTATGTGCTGTCGAGCAAGGTCGGCCGCATCATGCGCGCCTGCCCGCCGGACCAGCGCACCGGCATCGGCAAGTTCTTCGACACGCCGTCGCGCCGCGAGGTCTACGACTACAGCTATGACGGCGTCATGCGCTCCTTCGAAGCCTCGCTGGAACGCCTCGGCGTCGACCGCATCGACATTCTTTTCGTGCATGACGTCGACGTCTTCACCCATGGCAGCAAGCAGGCCTCGGACCAGCGCATCGAGGAGTTCATGCGCTCGGGCTATTACGGGCTGCTGTCCCTGCGTGACCAGGACGCCATCAAGGCGTTCGGCGGCGGCATCAACGAATGGCAGGTTGCCCAGACGCTTGCCGAGCGCGGCGACTTCGACCTTTTCCTGCTTGCCGGGCGCTATACGCTGCTGGAGCAGGAGGCGCTGCAATCCTTCCTGCCGCTATGCCAGAAGTGCGGCATCGGCATCGTTCTCGGCGGGCCGTATAATTCCGGCATCCTGGCAACCGGTCCGAAGCCCGGCGCCTATTACGATTATACCGAGGCGCCGCAGGACATCCTCGACCGCGTCGCGCGCATCGAGGCCATCTGCAAACGCCACGGCGTGCGCCTGATCGAGGCGGCACTGCAATTTCCGCTGCTGCACCCTTCGGTCGTGTCGGTGATCCCCGGCGGCCAGCGGCCGAGCGAGGTCGAAAGCAACCGGTCGCTGCTCGACGCGGAGCTGCCATCGGCACTCTGGGCCGATCTCAAGCAGGAAGGGCTGATGCGCGCCGATGCGCCGACGGCATAAAGCCGCCTGCTGCTGGCCGACAAGATAAAGGTAGGCGCAAAAGAAAAGCCGGGCATGTCCGGCTTTTCTGATCTCTGAAAAGGGTACGAAGGCGCTTAGAGACTGTTTCGAAATTCGCTCTGGCGAGTCATATGGTGGCGGTTTCGAGAACCGGCGCGCAGCGGACATTTGGGTCCGTGAGCACCGGAAGCGCAGAAAACGCCATCAGATGGCCGCCAGAGTAGAGTTTCCAAACGGTCTCTTAGTTGACTGCGTCCTTGAGGCCCTTGCCGGCCGAAAACTTCGGCACGGTGCGCGCCGGAATCTGCACTTCGGCGCCGGTCTGCGGATTGCGGCCGGTCGAGGCAGCGCGTTTTGACACTGTGAAATTTCCGAAGCCGACAAGCCGGACATCGCCGCCCTTCTTCAGTTCGCCAGTGATGACGGAGAACACCGCATCGACTGCCGACTGCGCGTCACCCTTCGAAATACTCGCGGCATCGGCGACAGCGGACACCAGTTCGTTCTTGTTCATAAAAATTCCCTTCCATGAGAAACCGGAACGTACGACTCATCCGGCAGGAAACGGACTTTAGAAAGAAGCGCTTCCGCAACCAAGTCGAAAAGCGTCAAAAGAGTCGAAAAAACCCCGGAATTCCGGGGTTTTTTCATGAAAAAGCCGGGCGCTGGGGCCCGGCTCTCTCTTGTGCATTGCAACTTTAGCACGATCTAATGCGCTAACAGCTTGCCGGCGTCGTCTCCGGCATCCGCCGCAGCCGGCGCATTGACCGGTTCGACCCACTCGATCGCCTCCGGCATACGCACCAGCGCATGGCGCAAGACTTCACCGACCCGCGCGACCGGAACGATCTCCATGCCGTTCTTCACGTTGTCCGGAATCTCGGCCAGATCCTTGGCGTTGTCTTCCGGGATCAGCACCTTCTTGATGCCGCCGCGCAGTGCTGCAAGCAGCTTCTCCTTGAGCCCGCCGATCGGCAGCACTCTGCCGCGCAGCGTGATCTCGCCGGTCATCGCCACGTCGGCCCTGACCGGGATGCCGGTCAGCACCGAGACGATCGCCGTCGCCATCGCCACGCCCGCCGACGGTCCGTCCTTGGGCGTTGCGCCCTCGGGCACGTGGACGTGGATGTCGCGCTTGTCGAACAGCGGCGGCTCGACGCCGAAATCGAGAGCCCGCGAGCGGACGTAGGAGGCCGCCGCCGAGATCGATTCCTTCATCACGTCGCGCAGATTGCCGGTCACCGTCATGCGGCCCTTGCCGGGCATCATGACGCCTTCGATCGTCAGCAACTCGCCGCCGACTTCCGTCCAGGCGAGCCCGGTGACAACGCCGACCTGATCGTCGGCCTCGACCTGACCGAAGCGGAAGCGCGGAACACCAAGGTAGTCGGCGAGATTGTCCGCCGTGATGTCGACCGTCTTCTTCTTCGTCTTCAGGATCTCGGTCACCGCCTTGCGGCCGAGCTTCATCAGCTCGCGCTCCAGGCTCCTGACGCCCGCTTCACGGGTGTAGGTCTGGATGATGCCGCGGATCGCGTCCTCGCCGACGGAGAACTCCTTCGGCTGCAGCGCGTGGTCGCGGATCACCTTGGGCATCAGGTGGCGCTTGGCGATCTCGATCTTCTCGTCCTCGGTGTAGCCGGCGATACGGATGATCTCCATGCGGTCCATCAACGGTGCCGGGATGTTCAACGTGTTCGCCGTCGTCACGAACATCACGCTCGACAGGTCGTATTCGACCTCGAGATAGTGGTCCATGAACGTCGAGTTCTGCTCCGGATCGAGCACCTCGAGCAACGCCGACGACGGGTCGCCGCGGAAATCCTGGCCCATCTTATCGATCTCGTCGAGCAGGAAGAGCGGGTTGGATTTCTTCGCCTTCTTCATCGACTGGATGACCTTGCCGGGCATCGAGCCGATATAGGTGCGCCGGTGACCGCGGATCTCGGCCTCGTCGCGCACGCCGCCCAGCGCCATGCGGATGAACTCGCGGCCGGTCGCCTTGGCGATCGACTTGCCGAGCGAGGTCTTGCCGACGCCGGGAGGGCCGACGAGGCACAGGATCGGCCCCTTCAGCTTCTTCTGGCGGCTCTGCACGGCGAGATATTCGACGATGCGGTCCTTGACCTTGTCGAGGCCGAAATGGTCGGTGTCGAGCACGTTCTGCGCGAAGGCCAGATCCTGCTTGACCTTGGAGTTCTTGCCCCACGGTATCGACAGGATCCAGTCGAGATAGTTGCGCACGACGGTCGATTCAGCCGACATCGGCGACATCGTCCGCAGCTTCTTCAGTTCGGCTTCCGCCTTTTCGCGGGCCTCCTTGGAGAGCTTGGTCTTCTTGATGCGCGCCTCGATCTCGGCGGCCTCGTCGCGGCCGTCCTCGCCCTCGCCGAGTTCCTTCTGGATCGCCTTCATCTGCTCGTTGAGGTAGTATTCGCGCTGGGTCTTCTCCATCTGGCGCTTGACGCGCGAGCGGATGCGCTTCTCGACCTGCAGGACGGAGATTTCGGCTTCCATGAAGCCCATCGCCTTTTCCAGCCGCTCCTTGACCGAAAGCGTGGCCAGCATCTCCTGCTTCTCGGGGATCTTGATCGCAAGATGCGAGGCAACCGTATCGGCGAGCTTGGAATAGTCGTCGATCTGGCTGGCGGCACCCACCACTTCGGGCGAGATCTTCTTGTTCAGCTTGACGTAGTTCTCGAAGTCGGTGACGACGGAACGGGCCAGCGCCTCGACCTCGACCTCTTCCTCATCCGGTTCGACCAGTGCTGCGGCACGAGCCTCGTGAAAATCGGGACGGTCGGTGAACGAAACGATTTTCGCGCGCGAGGCGCCTTCGACCAGCACCTTGACGGTGCCGTCCGGCAGCTTCAGCAACTGCAGCACATTGGCGAGCGTGCCGATGTCGAAGATCGCATCGGACTCGGGATCGTCATCGGCGGCATTCATCTGGGTCGCAAGCAGGATCTGCTTTTCCTGACCCATCACCTCTTCCAGCGCCTTGATCGACTTTTCACGCCCGACAAAGAGCGGAACGATCATGTGCGGGAACACCACGATGTCGCGCAGTGGGAGGACTGCGAAGACGCCGTCGCTGGGAGTCTTGGATATTTTGGCCATTGTCCAACCTTTCATGTCGCGACCGCCAATCGGCCAACCGCGATTCTCATATTAACGACCGGGGATGGTTCCGCCTACCACCGTTTGTGACGGGAGTTTTACAGCACAGAATTCGGCGCCACGGCCTTCCACCGTTAGTTGGAGGCAAGCGAGGCAAAGATCAAGGGTCGTCACGAAACCGTTCATCCAATCCGTCATAATCCGTTCATCAAGTCGGGCTGTTCATCACAAGTCGGGCCGTTCATCATAGCCTGCCCAGCCGCAAACAGCAAAACGGCGCCTTGCGGCGCCGTTTTAAGAACTCCACTACAGGGCTGGACGTCAGGCGCTGACGTTGCCCTTCTTTTCCTTCTGCTCGGAATAGATGTAGAGCGGCCTGGCGTTGCCCGACACCACCTCTTCCGAAATAACCACTTCGCGCACGCCTTCCAGCGCCGGCAGCTCGAACATCGTGTCGAGCAGGATCGCCTCCATGATCGAGCGCAGGCCGCGCGCGCCGGTCTTGCGCTCGATGGCGCGCTTGGCGATCGCCGACAGCGCATTCTCGTGGAAGGTCAGGTCGACATTCTCCATCTCGAACAGCCGCTGGTACTGCTTGACCAGCGCGTTCTTCGGCTCGGTCAGGATCTGGATCAGCGCCGGCTCATCCAGGTCCTCCAGCGTCGCCAGGACCGGCAGACGGCCGACGAACTCGGGAATGAGGCCGAACTTCAACAGATCCTCAGGCTCGACCAGGCGGAAAACGTCGCCGGTGCGTCGATCCTCGGGCGACGCGACGGTGGCGCCGAAGCCGATCGAGGTCTTGCGGCCGCGATCCGAGATGATCTTGTCCAGCCCGGCGAAGGCGCCGCCGCAGATGAACAGGATGTTGGCGGTGTCGACCTGCAGGAATTCCTGCTGCGGATGCTTCCTGCCGCCCTGCGGCGGCACGGAAGCGACCGTGCCTTCCATGATCTTCAACAGCGCCTGCTGGACGCCCTCGCCCGACACGTCGCGGGTGATCGAGGGATTGTCCGACTTGCGCGAGATCTTGTCGATCTCGTCGATGTAGACGATGCCGCGCTGCGCGCGCTCGACATTGTAGTCGGCCGACTGCAACAGCTTGAGGATGATGTTCTCGACATCCTCGCCGACATAGCCCGCCTCGGTCAGCGTCGTCGCATCGGCCATGGTGAACGGCACGTCGATGATGCGGGCCAGCGTCTGCGCAAGCAGCGTCTTGCCGCAGCCGGTCGGGCCGATCAGCAAGATGTTGGACTTCGCCAGCTCGACGTCGTTGTTCTTGCCGGCATGCGCGAGGCGCTTGTAGTGGTTGTGGACGGCCACCGACAGCACGCGCTTGGCGTAGGGCTGGCCGATGACGTAATCGTCGAGAACCTTGAGGATCTCCTGCGGGGTCGGCACGCCCTCGCGTGACTTCACCATCGAGGTCTTGTTCTCCTCGCGGATGATGTCCATGCAGAGCTCGACGCATTCGTCGCAGATGAACACCGTCGGGCCGGCGATCAGCTTGCGCACTTCGTGCTGGCTTTTGCCGCAAAACGAGCAATAAAGCGTGTTCTTGGAATCACCGCCGCTGTTGCCGACCTTGCTCATTTTCATGTCCTTTCATAGCCGCCCGCCGATGGTCTGGTTGAAAGGGCGCATATCTCAATCTATCGCGGGAAATCGCCGCCGCCAGTAGTCCGGCTCCCGCAACGCATTCCATACGAAACACATATCAGAAAACGTCGCAATGATTCGCATCAACCCCGCACAAAGCTAAGCCGTCGAAAATCAACATAGGCTTAACGTAGGCAATCGCTCCCGTCGAGGGAACAGCCAATTGTGGCCGAAATGCCGCAAGCGGCATCAAAAGCGTGTTTTCGCACCATCCAGCTGCCACCGGGCTTATGTGGCAAGACCCTCGATCGGCTCACGCGACGAAATGACCTTGTCGATGAGGCCGAATTCCCTAGCCTCGTCGGAGGTCATGAAATGGTCGCGGTCGAGCGTCCTTTCAATCTCGTCGTAGCTCTTGCCGGTGTGCTTGACATAGACCTCGTTGAGACGGCGCTTCAGCTTGATGATGTCCTGGGCGTGGCGCTCGATGTCGGAAGCCTGGCCCTGAAAACCACCGGAAGGCTGGTGGACCATGATGCGGGCGTTCGGCGTGGCGAAGCGCATGCCCTTCTCGCCGGCGGTGAGAAGCAGCGAGCCCATCGAGGCGGCCTGGCCGATGCACAGCGTCGCCACCGCCGGCTTGATGAACTGCATGGTGTCGTAGATCGCCATGCCCGAGGTGACGACGCCGCCGGGCGAATTGATGTAGAGGTTGATTTCCTTCTTCGGATTCTCCGCTTCGAGGAATAGGAGCTGCGCGCAGACCAGCGTCGCCATGCCGTCCTCGACCGGACCGGTGATGAAAATGATGCGCTCTTTCAGGAGCCGCGAGAAAATGTCGTAGGCCCGCTCGCCGCGATTGGTCTGCTCGACCACCATCGGAACGAGGTTCATGTAGGTTTCGACGGGGTTCTTCATGGACTATCCCTTATTGAAGATGGGATTCCGGCGCCGGAGATGAGCAAGTCGGGCAGAATCGGTTCTGGATCGTTATCCCTGTAAATAGGATGTCGGCTCACCCTAGCGCAAGGCCGCCCCTCCTAGCCATCCGGTTAAGTCGAATCAAGGTTTCTGCACAGAATTCGCCCGAAGCTGCGCCGGCTGCTGTTGAAGCGGCGCGGCTGCGCTGCCGGGTAACAGTTTCTTAACCGCGTCGCTTAACGAAATGTGCCGAAACCGCTTTCCCGGGACACGGCTTCCCCTACAATTCAACGTTGAGCTTGCGTGGAAAGTTCAAACTGGGGGGAGTGCAATGATCGGGAAAACTGCTTCCTCGGCCATCGCCAGCCTCGCCGTCCTCGGCATGGTGTCCGAAACGGCTGCCGGCGGGCGCGCCGTCGAATGCTACGAGCAGGTCAACAGGCCGTCCGTCTACGAGACGGTCTACGAAAACGTGCTCGTCAGCCCGGCCGGTCAGCAGGTGGAATCCGTTCCGGCGATCTACGGGACGCGCGAGCGGGTGGTGCAGATCGCACCGGCGCGTGTCAGCTACGAGATGGTGCCTGCCATTACCCGCATCATCTACCGCACGGTGAAGGTCGATGGCGGCTACTCCTGGGAATGGCGCGTCATCAACGGCCGCAAGGTGCTGTGCAAGATCAGGCACAAGGCGCGCTATCAACGGGTGGCCGAAACCGTGGTGGTGCAGCCGGAGCGCCAGCGGCGCATCGTCAGTCCCGCCGAGTACGAGAGCGTCGCCGAAGAGGTTCTGGTGCAGCCGGAGCAGCGGCGGATCGTCAATTTTCCCGCCACCTACCAGACAGTGGCGCGCCGGATTCTGGTCCGCGAGGGCTCGTCGCGCTGGCGGCAGGTGCGAATTCCGCGGCACTGCCGGTATTAGGTCAGACCGCTTCGGCCCGCAGCCACGCTTTCAAGCCGCCGACATCGCCATTGCCGACGGTCGCTGCGACACGCCTGCCGACCGCCGCGCCGAACTTGTAGCCGTGGCCGGAGCAGGCCGAAACGACAAGGCATTTGCCCTTCTCATGCGCCAGGAACTTTTCGTCGGCGGTGAAGGTGTAGGCGCAGGTGACGACCTCGGTGACCTTGTATTCTTCGACACGGGCGATCGGCGGCGAAAACAGGTCGCGGATCGCCTCGCCCTCGCGCGCCACCGGCTGGCGGTTCCAGTCGGCATCGCTGGTCGGCACCCTGTGCAGCCCTGAGCCGAATTTCATGCCGGCGCCGCCGGACGGCGGGATCACGTAGCCGTCGACGGCGCCGCCGACATCGAGGATGACCGGGGCCGAATGCCACGCCGCTTTCAGATCCGCCGGCGGTTCGACATAGGCGAGCGCGGTGCGCCAGGTCTTCAGCTCGCCGCCCAGCTCCGGAAACAGTTTCAGCACCCAGGCGCCAGCGGTGACGACGATGCGGTCGGCCTGCATCGTCTCGCCGCTTTCAAGCACAAGGCGGCCAGCCTCGGCGTCGACCTCCACCACCTTGCTGTTGTCGTAGACATTGGCGCCGGTTCTCCGCAGCCATTCGGCGAGGCGGGAGGCAATCTTGCGACAATGCAGCGCACCACCCTCCGGCGAAAAATACGCGTAGCGGAACGAGCCGGGCTGCAGGAACCGCCAGCGCTTGGCCGCGGCGTCCGGCTCGAACAGCTCGATCGGGTAGTTCCCGGCCTCCATGCCCTCGCGGTATTCCTCGGCTTCGTCTCCCGGCTCGCGTGAAATGCAGATGAAGCCGCGCGGGTCGAGATGGTTCTCGCCGAGATCGGCCCACATCTCGTCCCAGGCCTCGTAGGCTTCGGTTATCAGCCGGCCATAACCCGAGGCTGCGCCATAGGCGCGGCGGATGATGCGGTGATGGTCGCCCGAGGCGGCAAGCGGATTGGGAATCGGTCCCTGCTCGACAATCGAGACCCGGTGCCCGGCCTTGACCAGCGACCAGGCCGTCGACAGCCCCGCAATGCCTGCGCCAACCACGATCACATTCATCAAGTCAGTCTTTCCGCAGCCGCGCCGGCTGGCTAAATGCGCTTTTGTGCATGTCTGGCGCCAGGCTGGCAAGCCTTGGAGCGCCGCGTGTCGTTGGGGCGCGCAAAGGACGCTCCAACACTTTTGAATCTGCGCATGATCCTTTCCGAAAACCGATTCCGGTTTTTGGGGTCATGCGCTAATGATCCACAATGACCGATTTGGTGCCACCAACTTACCTGGCCTTCGATCCGGCCACCCGTCATGTGCGGCTCGATCCACACGAGGCGGCTTTCTTCCAGAACCCGTACGCGGCCTATGCTTTCATGCATGGCGCATCGAATGTCTTCTTCTGGGAAGAGTTCGGCTTCTGGTGCTTTGGCGGCTTCGACGACGTCAGCCGGCTGCTGCGCGACCGGCGCTTCGGCCGCCACAACCCGGCCGGCATCCCTGACAGAAGCGGCGTCGGCGAGGACCGCACCCATCTCGGCAGCTTCGACGGCATCGAGGCCAATTCGATGCTGGAGCTGGAACCGCCCGTTCACACCAGACTCAGAACGCTGGTCAACCGCGCCTTCGTCTCGCGTCAGGTCGAGCGGCTGAGGCCGCGCGTCGAGGCGTTGGCCAACGAGCTGATCGACCGTTTCGAACCGGGGCAGGTCGACCTGCTGCCAGCCTTCGCATCGCCTTTGCCGATCACCATCATTGCCGAGATGCTCGGCGTGCCGGTCGAGATGGGACCGCAACTCCTCGACTGGTCGCATCAGATGGTCGCCATGTACATGCACGGCCGCACACGCGAAACGGAAGAGACGGCCAATCGCGCAGCACATGATTTTTCGAATTTTCTGCGCGGCTATGTCGCTGAACGACGGAAGAAACCCGGCGACGATCTGCTGTCGCTGCTGATCTCGGCGCAAGATGATGGCCAAAAACTCTCGGAGGACGAACTGGTGTCCTCGGCGATCCTGCTGCTCAATGCCGGCCACGAGGCGACCGTCCACCAGACCGGCAATGCGGTGCGCGCGATCCTCGCGCAAGGCGGCGACCCGCGCCGCTTCTTCACCTCGCCGCAAACGACCACCGCCACGGTCGAGGAATGCCTGCGCTTCGACGCGCCGCTGCACATGTTCACGCGCTATGCCTATGAAGAGATCGAGGTCGTTCCAGGCATTCTGGTGCGGCCGGGCGAGACGATCGGCCTGCTGCTCGGCATGGCCAATCACGACCCGGCGGCCTTTGCCGAACCCTTCGCCTTCAGGCCGGATCGCACCGACCAGAAGAACGTCTCGTTCAGCGCCGGCATCCACTTCTGCATCGGCGCGCCGCTCGCCCGGCTCGAATTGCAGGTATCGCTGAAAACCTTGTTCGAGCGGCTGCCGCGGCTGCATCTGGCCGAACAGCCGCGTTTTCGCGACAGCTATCATTTCAACGGGCTGGAAAGGCTCGCCGTGCACAGCGGACAATGATCAAAGCTTGATCACATACTCCTTGCGTGTCGTTTCAAGCACTTCCCAGCTTCCCTTAAACCCCGGCCTGAGCACGAAACTGTCGCCAGCCCTGACGGTGCGCGCCTCGCCGCCCGCCTCTGAAATCACCGAGACGCCCGACAGGATGTGGCAGAACTCCCACTCGTCATACTCGATGCGCCATTTGCCTGGCGTCGCCTCCCACATGCCGGCATAGAGGCCGCCGTCGCGTTCCTCGACATTCCAGGTGCGGAACTTTGGATCGCCTGAAATCAGGCGATCCGGCGCCGGCGCGCCAGGTTCCGGGTCAACGCTTTCAATATCGACGGAGAGGAATTTTGGCGCGGTCATGGAAACTCCTTGCAGCAGGGGTCAGACCTTGGCGAGAGCGTGTTCCAGATCGGCGACGATGTCGTTGACATCCTCGATGCCGACCGAGAGCCTGACCGTATCCGGCCCAGCGCCGGCGGCGACCTTCTGTTCGTCGGACAATTGCCGATGCGTGGTCGACGCTGGATGGATGACCAGCGACTTGGTGTCGCCGACATTGGCGAGGTGCGAGAACAGTTCGAGTGCCTCGACGAATGCGATGCCCGCCGCATAGCCGCCCTTCAGGCCGAAGGTGAACACCGCACCGGCGCCAAGCGGCGAATACTTCTTCTGCAGCGCGTTGTTGTTGTCGCTGGGCAGGCCGGGATAGGACACCCAGGCGATCTTTGGGTGGTTGGACAGCCACGCGGCGACGGTGACCGCATTGTCGCAATGGCGCTGCATCCTGAGCGGCAGGGTTTCCAGCCCGGTCAGGATCAGGAACGCATTGAAGGGCGAGATCGCCGGGCCCATGTCGCGCAGGCCGAGCACGCGCGCGGCAATGGCGAAAGCGAAATTGCCAAATGTTTCGTGTAGGACGAGGCCGCCATATTCAGGGCGCGGCTCAGACAGCATCGGATATTTGCCGGATTTCGACCAGTCGAAGGTACCGCCATCGACAATGGCGCCGCCGATCGAATTGCCGTGGCCGCCGATGAACTTGGTCAGCGAATGCACGACGATGTCGGCGCCATGCTCGATCGGCCGCACCAGATAGGGCGAGGCCAGCGTGTTGTCGACGATCAGCGGCAGACCATGTTTGCGGGCGATGTCGCCGATCTTTTCGATGTCGACGAAGACGCCGCCCGGATTGGCCAGGCTCTCGATGAAGATCGCCTTGGTCTTTTCGTCGATCTGGCTTTCGAAGGTCGAGATGTCGTTGGTGTCGGCCCAGCGCACCTGCCAGCCGAAATTCTTGAAGGCGTGGCCGAACTGGTTGATCGAGCCACCGTAAAGCCTTGTCGCGGCGACGAAATTGTCGCCGGGCTGCATCAAATTGTGGAACACGAGCACCTGCGCGGCATGGCCCGACGCCACGGCCAGCCCCGCGGTGCCGCCTTCGAGTGCCGCGATACGCTCTTCCAGCACCGCCTGCGTCGGGTTCATGATCCGGGTGTAGATGTTGCCGAAGGCTTTTAGCCCGAACAGCGAAGCGGCATGGTCGGCATCATCGAAGACAAAGGAGGTCGTCTGATAAATCGGCGTGGCACGCGCGCCGGTCGCCGGATCGGGCTTGGCGCCGGCATGGACGGCGAGCGTGTTGAAACCGGGCGTGCGGGTCATGGATTACCTCCCCTGAATGCTGAATGCTGAATGCTGAGTGGTGAATGGTGAATGGTGAATGGTGAATGGTGAATGGTGAATGGTGAATGGTGAATGGTGAATGGTGAAGGCAACGTCGGCCAGCCCCATCGTGATTGCAAGCGGCTCATATGCCGCTGTGGCCGCCTTCCGGAAAAATCCTTCTATTCACCATTCACTATTCACCATGCACCACCTACTTCCGACGGACGCCAAAACTCTGGAATCCCGGCCGCATCAGCGGCTTCTTCGACGACAACACGCCTGAGTTGACGCCGGTCCAGCCGATTTCGCCCGACAGCTTGCCATATTCGATCTTGGGGCAGCGGTTCATCACCACATTGATGCCGGCGGCCTTGGCGCGTGCGGCTGCCTCGTCATGGCGCACGCCAAGCTGCATCCAGATGACTTTCGGCAACGGATCGAGCCGCAAGACGTCGTCGACAACGCCCGGCACCGCCGCCGAGCCGCGAAACACGTCGACCATGTCGATCGGCTCGGGAACATCGGCGAGCCTGGCATAGGTCATCCGGCCAAGGATTTCCTTGCCGGCCTGGCCGGGATTGATCGGGAACACCGAAAAGCCCTTGCCCAGCAGGTATTTCAGCACGAAATAGCTCGGCCGCACATCGTTGGCGGACGCACCGACCATGGCGATGGTCTTCACCGAATTGAGGATGCCGGCGATATAGGCATTGTCGTAGGCGTCATGGTTCATGCCTCGTCCTCATACAGAGCCTCGGCGAGAAAACCATCCGGATTGTTGCAGAAACTGCGCATCATGCGGAAATGATCGGTATCGTCGAAAGCGGTGGGAAACGCGGTCAACCCGGCAGCGAGATGCTGCCGTCTTCCGCGATCGGAAAAGCCGGATTGTGCGCCACTTCCCAGACATGCCCTTCGGTGTCGGCGAAATAGCCATACCAGCCGCCCCAGAAGGCGCGGCCGGCCGGCTTGACGATGCGGCCGCCGGCCTTCTCGGCCATCGTCAGCACGTCATCGACCTCCGCGTCGGAGCGGGTGTTGTAGGCGAGGTAGATCGCCGACGGCGCCGCACCGAAAGTAATGCCTGAATCCGTTTCGGCGCTTTGGCGCGGGAACAGCCCGAGAATGACGCCGCCCATCTGGAAGAAGGCGACGCCCTCGGTGATCCCGGCATGGCGGGTGAGGCCCATCGCCTCGTAGAAGCGTGTGGCGCGCTCGAGATCATCGACGGCAATGGTGATGATGGAGATGCGAGGCTCCATGTCTATTCTCCGTCCCTATTCCTCCGTCCATTCCGGCTTGCGCTTGCCGATGAAGGCGCCGATGCCCTCTTCCGCGTCGCGCGCCAGCATGTTGTCGACCATGACGCGGCCGGTGTAGGCATAGGCGTCGGCCAGCCCCAATTCGGCCTGCGCGTAAAAAGCTTCCTTTCCGGTCTTGACGACCAAGGCCGATTTTGCAGCAATGGTTTGCGCGTATTTGGTGACAATCTGATTGAGATATTCGCGCGGCACGACGCGGTTGATGAGGCCGAATTCCTTGGCCGTCGCCGCATCGATGGTCTCGCCGGTCAAAAGCATCTCCATCGCGTGCTTGCGCGAAACGTTGCGCGACAGCGCCACCATCGGCGTCGAGCAGAACAGCCCGATATTGACGCCCGGCGTGCAAAAGGTCGCCTCGTGCGAGGCGATCGCCAGATCGCAGCTCGCGACCAGTTGTGCCCCGGCCGCCGTCGCCAGGCCATCGACCTCGGCGATCACCGGCCTCGGATGGCGCACGATCGCCTGCATCAGTGCCGCGCAGGCGGAAAACGTCTCCTCGAAGAACGCCTTGCCGCGATCGGCATCGGTGCGGCGCGCGGTCATTTCCTTGAGGTCGTGTCCGGCGCAGAACATTTTTCCGGCCGCCGCCAGGACGATGACGCGGACGGATCTGTCGGATTTGGCACGGTCGAGTTCCGCCGTCAGCGCCGCCATCACCGCCAGCGACAGCGCATTGGCCGGCGGATTGGCGAGCGTCAGGCGGAGCACGCCCTTGTCCAGCCTCGTGACAACAGGACCTTCGGCAACAGCAGGCTTGATGGCGACGATTTCAACCATTTTTCAAACCTCTTCCCATGTCTCCAACCTCATTATTGGCCAGCGGCATCGGGTTCGCGGGGCCATGGAACAAAAGAACTAGCACGCTGCCGATTGAAGAACAGGCTTAAGGCGTGTTTTCTCAGGCCACGGCACATATAGGAAACCGCCTATGCCTGCGCAAAAAAATCTCAAGCCGGTGCTGACCGCGGCGCAGGTCAATGCGCTGATGGAGACCGTCTATCCGCAGCTCAACGACCAGTTCACCTTCTACGAAGCGATCGAGGTGTTTGCGGGCGGCTGCACGGTACGCCTGAATGCCGACGAGCGGCATTTGCGCCCCGGCGGAACCGTGTCGGGCCCGTCGCTGTTCACGCTGGCCGACATAGGCGGCTATGTCTGCGTGCTTTCGCATGCCGGGCCGGACGCGCTTTCGGTCACCACCAATCTCACCATCAATTTTGTCCGCAAGGCCGAGGCCGGACCGATCGATGGTCATTGCCGCATCCTGAAGCTTGGCAAGAGCCTGATGGTGTTCGAAATCGACATCGTCGCCGGACCGGACGGACACACGGTAGCGCACGCCACGGGAACCTATTCAATCCCGCCGAAGCGGTTTGATCATGTGGTAAAATAATACCTTTATCTCAAACCTTTGTTTTTACTGTGTCTTGTCCGCCCTGTTGGTTTTCATCAGCCTTGACGTGATACCTCCCCCTCGCCTATAAGCCCTCACGGAACAGCGGCCCGCGAAGGCCGCCGTTTTGTTATTGGCGGCGGGCGAGCTCTCGGCGTCAATCCAAGCAACAAGAAACGCCTTTCCTTGTCGTTCGTCGATGGGGAAGGTCCGAACCGAAAGCAACAATCCATGGCAACCTTTTCGCAGAAGCCTGCGGATGTGGTGAAGAAGTGGGTGCTGATCGACGCCGAGGGTCTCGTCGTCGGCCGTCTCGCCACTGTCATCGCCAATCATCTTCGCGGCAAACACAAGCCCACCTTCACCCCGCATGTCGACGACGGCGACAACGTCATCGTCATCAATGCCGACAAGGTGGTGTTCACCGGCAAGAAATTCACCGACAAGGTCTATTACTGGCACACTGGCCACCCCGGCGGCATCAAGGAGCGCACCGCGCGCCAGCTGCTCGAGGGCCGTTTCCCCGAGCGTGTCGTCGAGAAGGCCGTCGAACGCATGATCCCGCGTGGTCCGCTCGGCCGTCGCCAGATGAAGAATCTCCGCGTCTATGCAGGCACGGAACATCCGCATGTCGCCCAGCAGCCCGTCACGCTCGACGTGGCCAAGCTGAACGCCAAGAACAAGAAGGTTTCGTAAAATGGCTGAGCTTTCCTCGCTCGCAGAACTCGGAACTGCCACCGGCAACACCAACACGCAGCCGGCTGCACCCGTCCACGTCCAGAAGCTCGACAAGTCGGGCCGCGCCTATGCCACCGGCAAGCGCAAGAACGCCATCGCCCGTGTCTGGGTGAAGCCCGGCTCCGGCAAGATCGTCGTCAACGACAAGGTGTTCGCCGAATATTTCGCGCGCCCGGTCCTGCAGATGATCCTCAACCAGCCGATCATCGCCGCCAACCGCGCCGGCCAGTACGACATCGTCGCCACCGTCATCGGCGGCGGCCTTTCCGGCCAGGCCGGTGCCGTGCGTCACGGCATCTCCAAGGCGCTGACCTATTACGAGCCGGCGCTGCGCGGCGTGCTCAAGAAGGGCGGCTTCCTGACCCGCGACAGCCGCGTCGTCGAGCGCAAGAAATACGGCAAGGCGAAGGCCCGCCGCTCGTTCCAGTTCTCGAAGCGCTAAGCACTGCTTCTGCTTCAGACAGTCGAAAAGGCCGCCTCCGGGCGGCCTTTTCTTTTGGTGCCGAGCCCACCCGCGCCTGCGGCGCGACATCCCCATCAAGAGCCATCAAGGGGAGGTAGAAGGTCGGGACAGCTTCCCGCTCGCCGAACGGTCTGCAAAAGCCGGCCGGGCGCCGGACGATGGTCTGAGTGTAAAGCGCGACGCCCTACCTCCCCTCGATGGGGAGGTCCGTGCGCAACGCCGGGTGGGGTGACGGCGCCGGGCGCAGTTCATGCCCGACGCAGGCCTCAGGTCCGGCTGTCCCTGATGAAATCGATAAACGCCCGCAACGGCGCCGGCACGAGACGCCGGCCGGGATAATAGAGGAACGGCCCGGGGAAGCTCTGCCACCAAGGTTCGAGGACGGGTTCGAGCGCACCGCTCTCGAAGTAAGGGCGAAGCCAATCCTCGAACAGGCTGACAATGCCGGTACCGGCGATGGCTGCATCGACGGCGAGATCGGCCGCTCCGCCCAGGGTCACGAGAAGCGGCCCCGTCGGATCGACCCGCACCACCTCGCCGTCGCGCTCGAATTCCCATGGCGGCATCGCCCCGCTGGCGAAGCGGCCGCGCAGGCAGGCGTGACCGAGCAGGTCGCGCGGGTGTTGCGGCCGGCCATGGCGGTCAAGGTAGGCAGGGCTGGCGGCGGTGGCAAAGAGCTGAAGGCGCGGTCCGATCGGCACCGCGATCATGTCCTGTTCCAGCCGCTCGTCGTAACGGATCCCGGCATCGCAGCCTGCCGCCAGTACGTCGACAAAGCTCTCCTCGGCGATCACCTCCAGCCGGATGCCGGGATAGGCAGCGAGAAACCCAGGGACGATGCTGGGCAGCACCAGCCGCGCCGCGCTGACCGGCACGTTGAGGCGCAACGTGCCTGCCGGCCTGTCGCGGAAGCCATTCACAACGTCGAGGGCCGATTCCACCTCGGTCAAGGCTGGGCCGAGCCGGGCCAGCAAGCTCGCGCCGGCTTCGGTCGGGACGACGCTGCGGGTCGTCCGGTTGAGCAGCCTGACACCGAGCTGCGTCTCGAGGCGGCGCACCGCCTCGCTCAAGCCCGACGCACTGCCGCCGCTGGCGCGGGCGCCATCTCGAAAACCCTTGGCCCGCGCCACGGCGACGAAGGCGTTCAGATCTCCGAGATCGACCTTCATTGTTCGACATTCCGTACAGCCCGTGCGGAATGTACCCAATTATCGTGAGATCGGACAGCGCCTATCTCAACCTCATCCTGAACGGAGATAGACCATGTCCAGCATTGACCTTTCCGGCACGTTCACTCTCGGCGACCGCACCGTGAAGCGGCTCGGCTACGGCGCCATGCAGCTCGCAGGACTCGGCGTCTTTGGTCCGCCCAAGAACCATGGCGCAGCATTGGCCGTGCTGCGCGAAGCTGTTGCGCTTGGGGTCAATCACATAGACACCAGCGATTTCTACGGCCCGCACGTCACCAATCTACTCATCCGTGAAGCGCTCGCGCCCTATTCCGACGATCTGACGATCGTCACCAAGATCGGCGCCCGTCGCGGCGCGAATGGCTCGTGGCTCCCGGCCTTCTCGCCCGAAGCGCTGACGGAGGCGGTGCACGAAAATCTGCGCAATCTCGGGCTCGACGTGCTGGACGTCGTCAATCTCAGGATCATGTTCGACGCGCATGGCCCCGCCGAAGGGTCGATCGAGGCGCCGTTCACTGTGCTGGCCGAGCTTCAGCGACAGGGCCTGGTGCGTCATATCGGGCTCAGCAATGTCACATCTGCACAGATCGAAGAGGCGCGACGGATCGCCAGGATCGTCTGCGTGCAGAACCAATACAATCTGGCCCACAGGGGCGATGACGCCTTGATCGGCAAACTCGCCCGCGACAGCATCGCCTATGTGCCGTTCTTTCCGCTCGGCGGCTTCAACCCGCTGCAGTCGTCTACCCTGTCCGGCGTCGCTCAGCGCCTGGGCGCCACACCGATGCAGGTCGCGCTCGCCTGGCTGCTCGGTCGCGCGCCCAATATCCTGCTCATCCCCGGCACGTCTTCCGTTGCGCATTTGCGGGAGAATCTTGCCGCGGCCGAACTTGAACTGCCGCAGGATGCCGTGAGGGAGTTGGACGGCGTGGCGATGGCGGCATGAGGATTGGCGAAAGCGGCAACGAGCCAATCTCGCCATGATCGACAGGCTGGCGGGACAGCGCCCCCCTCTGCCCTGCCGGGCATCTCCCCCACTTGGGGGGAGATTGGCAGCTTCGCGGACAGCGCCCTTTTTGCAAGGTTGGTGGTTGGCGAAATCAGTGATGAAGGCCAAATCTCCCCCCAAGTGGGGGAGATGCCCGGCAGGGCAGAGGGGGGCGCGAAGGATCGCTACAGAGCGCTTTTATTCTGAGCCGCTGCATTCTTCGGCGGATGTCACGGAATGGATCCCAGGGTCTGCAGCGCGTCGCTTCGCTCCTTGCTCCGCCCTGGGATGACGAAGGCATGGTGGCCTGTGGCTAATCCCCAGCGTCAGAGATGGTGGCTGCAGGCCGGCCGGCAGCGCGACCGCCGGTCAAAGAACCAAATCCACGGTGCAGAGGAACTAGTTGATGCTCGCCGTATTCGCCGGCTCCGCCGGCCGCGCCGCATCCGAATAGGGCACGCGGTAGCCGTTTGCCGCCAGCCAGTCGATCGCCGCTTTCGGCTCGTCGGTCTGGATGATGGTGGCGCCGCGCTCGGCCCAGAAGCCGTAGGTCTCGCGCGGCAGGCTGGCGAACACCGCCAGTTCATCGCCGCGACCGCCGGCAAGGAAGCCGCCCGGCTTGTTGACGATGGCGTAGGTATTGGCCCAGATGTGCCAGTCGCCCCTTATCGCCGCGGCGCGCATGCGCGGGCTGAACAGCGGACCGCCGGTCTCGGTCAGCGTCTCGGCGCCGTCCCGCCAGTTGATCATCTCGACCGCGCGCGGCGAAAAGGCGCCGCTGACCTTCTCGGCAAAACCGGCGTCGCGAACCGCGTCGTCGGCAATGATCGGCATGAATTGGAAACCGCTGCCGATCGCGCCCATGGCTGCCTTGACAGTGGTGATCCTGGCCGGGTTCCACAGGTTCTCCTTGACGATCACCTGTTCGGCCATGCCAAGGTCACGCGCCACCGCGATCATGCCGGCCAGGCTGTCGACGTCGAGCTTGTTGTCGATGTTGACGAGGATTCTGTCCCTGGTCGCCATCAGCATCTCGCGCAGCGTCGGAACCGACTCGTCGGTGACGGCGCCGGTGCCTTCGATCACCAGCCTGCAGGTTTTGAGTTCGGCCAGCGTGCGCTTGACCACCTCGCCCTTGCAGTTCGTCGTGCGGTCGAGCCAGCTGTCATGCATGACGACGAACTGGCCGTCCTTCGAGCGCCTGACATCGACCTCGACGATTTCGGCGCCAAGCGCGATCGATGCCTCGAGGGCGGCGATCGAGTTCTCCGCAAACAGCGTCTTGCGGGCCTGCAGGCTGCCGGCGCGGTGCGCCGCCACCATGACATGGTCGCGCCATTGGTTGGCGTGTTCGAAACGGTCGAGAATCTGCCTGGCGCGTGTTTCGCCAGCCAATGCCGAGCCAGTGAACAGCACCGAGGCGGCGGCAAGCACAAGGTTCAGCCAAGTCGTTCGCATGAGAATCGCTCCTACCGGATGCAAACCCGGATAAGCGACGCGCGTGACAGCCCAGTGAACGAAGCCGGCTTCGCAAATGCCGGAAAGTCAGGTCAATGCCGGCTGAAGCGGCTGTTCTTCAATCTCGACTTGCCGAGATCGATGCCGCCGTCCTGGCGGTCGGTGGCCGGCCTGGCGCGCTGAAATCTGCTGCGTTCCCCGGCTGACAACCATCCCGCGTAAGGACGGCTGGCTACTTTCGGTTGTATTCATGCATATCTACGCAAATTCCGGGTTGGCCATGCGGGCTCACCTGGCAAGCAAGAAGTTGTGACCGAGCTCGAACGGCCATGGCCCTCGGAAGGGGTCGCATTTCCTGGAATTATATCCAATAAGGTTGCGCCTCGACGCACAGGAGATCGCTTCATGCCGAACACCAACATCGACCACGCCTTCACCGCCCGGGCCAGGACGGGTGCGTCCTTCGAGCCGACCTATGCCGGCGCGCTGTCGTTCATGCGACGCAAATACTCGAAGGACGTGAAGGGCGCGGACGCGGTGGTGTGGGGCATCCCATTCGACGCCGCCGTCACCAACCGGCCGGGCGCGCGTTTCGGACCGCAGGCGATTCGCCGCGCCTCGACCATCCTCGACAACGACCCGCAATACCCATTTTCGCGCGATCTGTTCGAATATCTCGCCGTGGTCGACTATGGCGATTGCCTGCTCGACAGCGGAAACCACCAGAAGACGCCGGGGACGATCGAGCGCGAGGCGGCAAAGATCCTGAAATCCGGCGCCTTCCTGCTATCGCTCGGCGGCGACCATTTCGTCACCTGGCCGCTGCTCAAGGCGCATGCCGCCATCCACGGTCCGCTGGCCCTGGTGCAGTTCGACGCCCACCAGGACACCTGGCCGGACGACGGCAAGCGCATCGATCACGGCTCCTTCGTCGGCCGTGCGGTCAAGGAGGGGATTATCGATCCCGACCGTTCGATCCAGATCGGCATCCGCACCCATGCGCCTGACACCTTCGGCATCAAGATCCTGTACGGCCACGAAATCGAGGACATGCGCGCGTCCGATATCGCCTATGCCATCGTCGACCGCACCGGCGGCAAGAAGGCCTACGTCACGTTCGACATCGATTGCCTCGACCCGGCCTTCGCGCCCGGCACCGGCACACCGGTCGCCGGCGGGCCGTCCTCGGCAAAGATCCTGTCGGTGCTGCGCCAGATCAATCAGCTCGATATCGTCGGCGCCGATGTCGTGGAGGTTGCGCCGGCCTATGATCACGCCGATATAACGGCAATTGCCGGGTCGACGGTGGCCATGCACTATCTCGGGCTGCTGGCGGAACGAAAGGCCCGGCTCGAAGAGCTGAACAATGGCAATCACATTGTTGCCGGATTGAACCAGGCAAGTGGCATATAATTTCGAACTATCAGGGAGTTCAGGCAGGCAAATGAAACCGAAAATCTTCATCGACGGCGAGCACGGCACCACCGGTCTCCAGATCAGGGCGCTGCTTGCCGAGCGCGGCGACCTGGAGATCATCTCGATTCCGACCGAGCGCCGCAAGGAACCGGCAGCCAGAGCCGAGTTCCTCAACGCCGCCGATGTCGCGATCCTGTGCCTGCCGGACGCAGCCGCGAAGGAAAGCGTCTCGCTGATCAGCAACGACACGACAAGGGTTATCGACGCCTCGACGGCGCATCGCGTGGCAGAAGGTTGGGAATATGGTTTTGCCGAAATGGACAAGGCTCAGGGTCGCAAGATCGCTTCGGCGAAGCGCGTCACCAATCCAGGCTGCTGGCCGCAAGGGCCGATCGCGACGCTGAGGCCGCTGGTGGCGGCCGGGCTGTTGCCGGCGGATTTTCCGGTCACCGTCAACGGCATTACTGGCTATTCGGGCGGCGGCCGGCCGATGATCGAGGACTATGTCGCCAAGGGCGAGGATGCCTCGGAATTCCTGCCCTACGGGCTGACCCTGCAGCACAAGCATGTGCCGGAGCTCAGGACCTATGCGAAGCTGTCGCATGATCCGATCATGCAGCCGGCGGTCGGCAATTTCGCGCAAGGCATGATCACCGTGGTGCCGCTGCAGCTCGGCGGCCTCGACTATGTGCCGACCGGCGCCGAGCTTCATGCGGCGATCGCCGACCATTTCGCCGCCATCGATGGCGGCGTGGTCGAGGTGGCGCCCTATGCGCATCTGGAGCGCGTGCCGGAGATCGATCCCGAAGTCTACAACGGCACCAACCGGATGATGCTCCATGTCTTCGCCAACGACGACAGGGCCCAGGCGCTGCTGTTCGCCGTCTACGACAATCTCGGCAAGGGCGCCTCGGGCGCTGCCGTGCAGAACATGGATCTGATGCTCGGCCTCAAGAACTGAATGGACGCGCCGGCATTCCCAGGCCGCTGGAAGGTCGACGCGCCAGAACTGATTGCCGAGACGTTCAGCAGCCGCATCTGGAAAGTTGTTCGCGAGGACGGCTCGCCGGCGATCGTCAAGGCGCTCAAAGCTTTCGACGACGTCGAGGACGAGTTGCGCGGCGAGCATTTCCTCGCCTGGCGGCGCGGCGAAGGCGCGGTACGGCTGCTCGGCCGCGACGGCCACTGCATGCTGCTCGAATATGCCGGTGAAACCTTGCTGTCACAGGTTCTCGCCGAGCAGGGCGACAATGCCGCCACAGCAATCGCGGCCGAAGTGATGGCAAGACTGTTCTCGCCATCCGACCACCCTGCCCCACCAGACCTTCAGCCGTTGCGGGTGCGGTTTTCCAGTCTGTTCAACAAGGCGAAGATCGATCGCGACGCCGGCGAAAAGAGCTTTTACGTCGAAGCGGCTGCGACCGCGGAACGGCTGTTGGCCAATCCTGTCGAGGTGCTGCCGCTGCATGGCGACCTGCATCACGACAACATCATGCTGGGAGCGCGCGGCTGGCTGGCGATCGACCCGAAGGGCGTTCTCGGCGATCCCGGCTTCGACGCGGCGAACATGTTCTACAATCCGCTCGGCCGCGACGAGCTTTGCCGTGATCCCCGGCGGATTGCCGACATGGCCGAGATTTTCGCCAGAACGCTCGGCCAGACGCCGCCAGCCATTCTGGATCACGCCATCGCCTATGGCTGCCTGTCGGCGTCATGGCATCATGAAGACGGCAATGCGGTCGAGGAAAGCCGCGAATTGTCCATTGCCACGGCGATCAGGACGGTGCGGCTCAGCCTCTGACGGCGATCTGGTTGGGCATGGGATAAGCGCCCTTGGTGCCGCGCCAATGCGCTGCGGCAAAGCCCAACAGGACAAGCGCGAAAACCTGATGCGTCAGCGCCATGTGCAGCGGCACCTGCATCAGCAGCGTGCCGATGCCGATCAGGGCCTGCAGCAGCACCAGCACAAACAGCAGCGTCGCGCGGCGCGCATGGGTGGTGCCGGGCTGGCGCCGGTGCGTGGCGATCATGTGCCAAAGTGCTGCGACGAAAATAGCGTAGGCGCCGAGCCGGTGGATGAACTGGACCGTCTTCGGGCTCTCGAAGAAGTTGCGCCATGCCGGCTCGAGGATCAACAGGTCGCCGGGGATGAGCTTGCCGTCCATCAGCGGCCAAGTGTTGTAGCTCAGGCCGGCATCGAGCCCGGCGACCAGCCCGCCGAAATAGATCTGGATCAGCGCCAGCAGCACCAGAAAGCCGGCCAGACGCTGGGTCGAGCGGTCGGCCGCGGGCTCGGAATGCGGGGCCAATCCACGCGCGACCACCATGGTCGCGGTGAAGATCAGCGCCGCCAGCGTCAGATGCGTCGCCAGCCGGTATTGGCTGACGGAGACGCGGTCGACCAGCCCGGACGCCACCATCCACCAGCCGATCGCGCCCTGCAGGCCGCCGAGAAGAAGAATGCCCAATAATTTCGGACCAAGACCGCGTTCGATGCGGCGCGTCGCCCAGAAAAACACCAGCGGCACGGCGAAAACCACGCCGACACCGCGCGCCAGGATCCGGTGCAACCATTCCCACCAGAAGATCGACTTGAACGCTTCGAGGCTCATGCCCTTGTTGAGCTCGGCATATTGCGGGATCTGCTGGTAGCGCTGGAATTCCTCCTGCCATTCGGCGTCGTTGAGCGGCGGGATGATGCCGTGGATCGGCTTCCATTCGGTGATCGAAAGGCCGGATTCGGTGAGCCTGGTGGCGCCGCCGACCAGCACCAGCACAAACAGCACCAGGAGCACGACGTAGAGCCAGCCGCGCACCAGCACCCGGTTGCGCAGGTCGCGGTCGCGGGTCACGAAAGGCGCGGCAGCTATGGCAGCCATGGTCTTGTCCCGGCAGGTTGCAGTCGCGGATTGGTGAACCATCGCAATCCAACTGGCAAGACCGGACAGCGCGGCACGCCGTCGCGCCGCTTCTTGGCTGTTGCGTGCCTCTTCCGTTGGGCCTAAGCGATAGGGATCAACCGGATCGCGAAATGCCCATTCGCCTGAAAAAGCTGATCGGAACAATCCTGCTGGTGGCGCTGGTCATCGTCTATGCGCTGGTCGCATCGATCGTGGCGGTTGCGCAACTGGCGGAATCGGGACCGTGGGCGCATTTCCTGTTCTTCCTGCTCAGCGGCATGCTCTGGGTGCTGCCGGCCATGGGCATCATCAAATGGCTGATCCTGGAGCCGCCGCGGCCGAAGAATTGAAGCTCGCTCGCCGCCGCGGTGAAAGCCTGACGCTTGCTACCCGAGGTGTAGGGCAGCTCAGGGTGGTTTTCTGCCTTCCGTGTCGCCGATCGGAACGCGCCGGCGGCACCAATTGTTGTCGTTCGCTTGCTGCCCACGGAACGACCGCTTTCCACCGTTGCGGTCATTCATGCCGACGGCTTGGTCCGCCCGCGGGTCACTCATTGGGCTGCGTTCATAAACTTGACCGGCCAAGCCACCGGACAATTTCGTAAGCCAGCATAGGGCGGCGAAACCCCTTCAGTGTCAGTTCGCCAACTGGAACGGATTCGACCAATGATTCGACGGCGCCAAGAACCCGTTGGCTGACGAGAATCTGGCGAGACTTGGCCTCCTCGCACAATCGGGCCGCATGGTTCGACACAGTGCCGATGACCGCGTAGTCCGCGCGCTGATCGAAACCGATCCGCCCGATGGTGGCGTGTCCCCGGGCGATACCGATGCCGAAGCCAAGCAAGTAGTCCCGTTTACGCCATCGCTCTGAATGCTCGTCAATTGCGTCACGCATCGCCGCAGCCATTGAGACAGCCCTCTCGGTGTGATCGGCACAGGGCAGCGGATCGTTGAAAACAACAACGATACCGTCGCCCACGAACCGCTCCAAAGTCCCCTCGTGACGGACGATCTGTTCGCCGAGACAGGAATGGTACTCGCCAAGAACCGTCATTACCTCCTCGGGCTCGGCAGTCTCGGCGAAGGCTGTAAAGCCGCGCAAATCGCAGAAAACGACGGTCACCTCGCGACGATGGCTTTGAAGAAGCGCGTCGCCATTGCCTGCCGCAACGACAAGGTCGGCGACCTGCGCGGGAAGAAACCGTCGGAGCCGGCCCATTCGCTCGATCTCCGTAACCTGCTCCGCCACTGTTTGTTCAAGAGAGCGATTCCATGCAGCCAATTGTGCTGCCTGACCCTCGAGGAGCCGCGTCTGGCTCTCCACGGTGTCGTAAAGCGCCTTCTGGCGTAGCATCGACCGCACGCGCGCCACTAGCGCTCTGTGCTCGAACGGCTTGGTTAGATAGTCGTCGCCGCCGGCATCCAATCCCTCGACTACATCCCGCGTATCGGCTTTTGCGGTGACAAGGATAACCGGGATCGATCGCAGCGAAACGTCTGCCTTGAGCATCCGCACGACGCTTATCCCGTCGAGCTTCGGCATCATGATGTCGAGGAGGATGAGGTCCGGCCTGAGGCTGCGCACCTTCGCAAGCCCCTCTTCGCCGTCGGCTGCTGTTACCACTTCGTAGCCATTCGCCTCGAGGCGCATACGCAGGATTTCGAGGTTTTCCGGGGTATCGTCGACGGCGAGAATGCGAGGCGGATCGTGCAAGGCCCTGTCTCCTCTAGGAAAGCAACTCCCGGATCTTGGCAAGCAGCTGGCGCGGACTGAATGGCTTGGCAATGTAGCCATCGCACCCGGCAGCAAGGGCTTTCGCCTCATCGCCCGACAATGCGTAGGAGGTGACGGCGACTATCGGAATGTGCCGGAGCGCCGGGTCAGCCTTTATGCGGCGGGCAGCTTCATATCCGTCGATCACCGGAAGCTGAATGTCCATCAGGATCAGGTCTGGCTTCTCAGCTGCAGCGGCAGCGACACCGGCAGCACCGTCCGCGGCCTCGATCAGTTCGTATTCGGTGGTGGCGATGAGATCGCGTACGATCTGCCGGTTGTCCTCGGTGTCTTCCACCATCAGGATTCTCTTGCTCATGTTGCCTTCACATCCTCTCCCACCCGGATCGGTATCGCCATGCGGAATGTCGAGCCTGAACCGGGCACGGATTCGACGCCTATGGTTCCACCGTGCATTTCCACGATACGCTTCGAGATCGCTAGGCCGAGGCCCGTGCCACCCTTCTGCCTGGTGCTGCTGCTGTCGACCTGTTGGAATTCGTCGAAGATGAGCGCCTGGTCTGTGGGTGCAATGCCGGGACCCGTGTCGCGCACGATGATCTCAAAGTGCCCGTCGACCGCATCGGCAAGAATGTCGATCGCGCCCCTCTCGGTGAACTTGACGGCATTGCCGGCAAGATTGAGCAGGACTTGGGTCAGGCGGCGTTCGTCCCCGCGACCCAGCGGAAGATTTTCGGCGACGGTCGCAGCGAGCGAAAGCCCTTTTGAACGCGCCAGCGGCTCCACAGCTGTAACGGTCGATCGAACAATTTGCCCAACGGAATAATCCTCCAGCGCCAGCGTGAGCTGGCCCGCTTCGATCTTTGAAAGATCGAGCACGTCGTTGATGAGCCCCAAGAGATGACGGCCGTTTGCTTGCACGCGCGCAATAGTCGTCTTGGCCTTGTCCGGGAGCTCGCCGTAAATCCCGTCGACCAGCAATTCGGTGAAGCCCAGAACTGAATTGAGCGGCGTCCTGAGTTCGTGGCTCATATTCGCGAGGAACTGAGACTTGTGGCGGCTGGCCGTCTCCAGCTCCCGGCCTTTTTCCTCGATCTCGCGGAACAGCTTGGCATTCTGGATTGCGAGCACCGATTGCGCTGCGAACGTCTCCAGCAGATGAATGATTTGCTGGTCGAATTCACCTGGCTTGCGGCGCCTGACGACGAGCGCGCCGACGAGCTTGTTCGGCCTGAGCAGCGGAACCACCAAAACGCTGCGATATCCGGCGTCGAGGACGATCTTCTGAGCGGGAGACGGCGTTCCTTCGCTGAGATCCGGTACCTGGACAGGTGCACAGCGCCGTGCCGCGTCGCCAATTCCGGGATCGTTCAGCCCGATGGCCTGGTCGGAAATCGCGGCGATGAGTTCGTCGCTCATCCCATAGGTTGCGCGCGGGCGAAATTGTTGCCTGGTGCTGCTGAACACATAGATGGTGCCCGCATCCGTGTCCGACAATTGAACCGCCTTCGCAACGATCGTCTGTAGCACCGTGTCGAGATCGAGCGTCGAATTGACCGCCTTGCTGACTTCCCCGAGCGCCTCCAGTTCGCCGACCGAGCGCGCAAGCTCGGCCGTGCGCGCCTGCACCTCTTGATAAAGCCGCCCCAGCTGTTCGGACGTCTGGTTGACATTGCCGGCAAGCACTCCGAGCTCGTCCCGGTTGGTGACGGCAACCTGTTGGGCAAAGTCGCCGGCCGCTATCTGGCGCAGACGCGTCTCAATCTTCTTGACCGGCTCGATCAACGACCAGGAGATGATGTAGCCCAGCCCCAGCGCCAGCAGGATGCTGCCCACCGCAAAGGAGAGCACAATCAGTCGGGAGGTCCCGTACGCCCCCTCGGTCGTTTCGATTGCCGCCACCATGTCGGCTTCGGCCATATTGACCAGTTGATTGGTCAGCCGCTCCAGGCGGTCGGCCGAGGGCATGATCTCAGCCTGCTGAACCGTACGCGCCTCCTCCGTGCGGCCGGCACGGAAGAGCTCCGCGACATGTGTCACGCCGGCCGTAACCCGTTCGTACTCCTGCCGGACTTCGCCGAGTACTTCCGCCTCACTTTCGGCGACGAACTCCATGCGGTCGAGGTCGTAGCCAAACTGATTGAGCTGGCGCAGCGCCGCATCCAGCATCCGGTCGTCCTGAAGCAAAAGTGCGGTCGAGATGCCATAGAGTTGGTTCGTCGTATCGTGCTGCACCTGGCGATAGGCTGCGATCCTGCGCTGCAGCTTGATCAGCTCGGTCGTCTGATCGTTCACCCCACTCAGCACCTGTAACCCGACAGCCCCGAGCACGATCAGCAGCCCGACGATCGACAGGAATGCGATCAGCAGCTTGGTCTGGACGCGCGCCGGCAGCCGCGCAACCCAGCCGACCAGCCGGTTCGTGATTTTATTTGGATTCGTCCAAGAGGCTGAGAAGGTCACCCCGGAACTCCTCCAGGTCGAACCGAACGCCAAGATACTGTACACGCAAGATGCCATCCGGGTCTACGAGTGACGTCAGGAAGGTGTGGTCGACGTCTCCCCCCGTCGTCTTCCTCGCGAAAACGCCATATTTGCGAACCACTTCGCGGATGGCGGCGGGCTCTCCGGTAAGGAACGCCCAGCCCTTGAGATCGGCGCCGAAATTTTCGGCATACTGCCTCAAGACCTCGGGTGTGTCCCGCTCCGGATCGACGGTAATGGAAACGAAAGCGATCTTGTTGCCGAACGCAGATCCCAGCTCGTCCTGAACCCGCACCATCAAGGCGGTCAGGATCGGGCAGGTATCTGTGCAGGAGGCAAAGATGAAGGTGACGGCGACGACCCTACTGCGATAATCGGCAAGCGCTACTGGCCGATTGTCCTGAGAGGTGAGCACGAAGTCGGGCGCGGGGCCGATCACCGGCAACCGTTCGTTGTGCATCGAGTCGTGTGAAAGCCCCTGCGTTGGAAAGACGAGCACGGCCAGCACCAGGACACCCGCCGGCCACGCGCTCACGTCTTCAACTCGCGCTTGATCTCCTCGAGGAAGCGCCAGTCGGTGAATCCGGAGATGACTTCCTTTGGGGTCTTCTTGATCATGCCCAGCTCGTTCAGCCGAAGCGCAAAGAAGCGGACCGAGTCTTCCGGGTCGTACTCTCGCCAAAGCCCATAGCGGCTATCGTTCAAAGTCATCAGCACGCACTCGTGCGAGAAACCGAGGGCAGCCATCCGCTGCGCCACCTGTTCAGGCTGCTGGTGACAGATGTCGGTCGCCTTGAGGATGGCACGCAAAGCGCGCTTCGTCGCCACCGGATTAGCCCGCATGAAATCGGCATTGGCGGCAGCCATGCAGCAGAAATAATTCGACCACGGGCGATCATGGGCGATGTTGACGACGACATGACCGACATTTCGCGGGCACGGCTTCTCGGGCCCGAGCGGAAAGCCGATGAATGCATCGACCTCACCGGCGATGAAGAGCTCGGCCTGGCTGACCGACGCGTTCACGACCCAGTTGATGTCGGAGGCAGGTTTGAGCCCGACATAGGCTGCCATCATGCTGACCAGCATATGATCGGTAGTACCGAAGTCGTTTATGGCTACCCTCTTCCCGCGCAAATCCGCAACACTCTGGATGCTCTGATTGGCACGCAGTTCGTAGCATCCCACCTGGACGCCGGAGAGCACCGTCAATGGCCTTCCAGCGTCCGCCAGGGGCAGGTAGTCGGACCAGGCAGGCATGTCGAAATCGACCTCGCCGTCCGTCAGCATGGCAGCCCCAGTGAGGGGCATCGGCACATACTGAACTTCCCTGAAACCCTCCTCGTGAAGAAACTCCTCGGCCATCACTAGCGGAGCGATACAGGCGGCAGCAGGCATCGCGAGGCGGATAGTGGTCGTCTCGGGTGGCGGCTCGGCCTGGGCTCGCGTCGCGGTGCCGATAAGGCCCGCGGCGCCGACCGCCGCGGCGCCGGCCAGGAAGCGGCGGCGGTTTTGGATGATTTGCATGGGGCTCTCCTTCCCTTGGAAAACGGCACTGCATGCGGGCCACGCCCTTACATCTTCAACTCGCGCTTCAGCTCGTCAAGGAAGCGCCAGTCCGTGCCTGCGGCGATGATCCTCTGCGGATTTGACTTGATCATGCCCGTCTCCTGCATGCGGAGCGCGAAGAAGCGGATTGACGCTTCGGCATCGTAGTCCCGCCAAGTGTCGTACCGGGTGTCGCTCAGCGTTTGCAGCGCGTAGTCATAACTGGGCAGGAAACCTCGATCGACTAGCTGACTGGCACTCCATGACGGATCGGACGCGCAAAGATCGGCGCCCTTCAAGATGGCCCGCAGCACACGCTTGGTTGCCACCGGGTACCTGTTCACATAATCGTCAGTGCCGGAAACCATGCAGCAGAAATGCTGCGACCAGGGGCGGTCGAGGGTCGTGTTGAGGATCGTGTGGCCAATCTTCTTGGCGCGCAGTTTCTGCGGCTGCGGCGGCGTGAAGAGGTACGCGTCGAACTTTCCTTCGGCGAAGCTCTTCGCCGGATCGCCTTGCTCGATGACCCACTCGATATCGTTGACGGGATCGAGCCCGACATAGGCGGCCATCAGGGCAACATAGACGTATGACGGCGTATCGAAGGTCTTCGTGCCCACCCGTTTGCCGCGCAGGTCCGTGATGTCTTTGATCCTGTCGTTGGCGATCAGTTCGAGGCATCCGGAATGCAGTCCGGTAAGGACCTTGATCGGCACGCCGGCCTCGATCGAGGCGATATGGATCGGCGCGTAGTTCACACTGAAATCCGTCTCGCCGCGCGCAATCCACTTCCACTGGTCGACGCTCTTGTCGCCTTGCACATAACGGACGTCGGTGAAGCCCTCCGCGCGCAGCAGCTCTCCGGCGATATACAAGCCGGCCCAGCAGTAGGCGCCATCGATCCACCGCGGCAAGCGGACGGAGGTCGTTTCCGGGGGTGGCTCGGCCCATGCCTGTGTCGCGGTCCCGATGAGCCCCGCGGCGCTGGCTGCAGCCGCGCCCGCCAAGAAGCGACGGCGGTTCTGGATGATTTGCATGGTGCTCTCCTTCCCTGGAAAGGCACTGAGTGCCCGCCCCCCGCTCACGTCTTCAGCTCACGTTTCACCTCGTTGAGGAAGCGCCAGTCCGTTCCGTTGGCGATAATCTGGTGGGGGCTCGTCTTGATCATGCCGGCCTCATGCAGGCGCAAGGCGTAAAACCGTACGGTGTCCTCGGGCTCGTATTCGCGCCACTTGCCATAAGGCACTTCATTCATCGTCTGCAGGGCATAGTCATAGTTGGCGGTGAACCCGTTATCGACGATCTGTTGCGCGACGCGCTGCGGCTCTGCGACGCAGAGGTCTGCCGCCTTGAGAATGGCGCGCAAGACGCGCTTGGTGGCGACAGGGTTGTTCCGAACGAACTCCGCATTGCCAGCCAACAAGCAGCAGAAGTACTGCGACCATGGACGGTCCACAGCGCTATTGACGATGACGTGACCGATTTTGCGGTCGCGCAACTCCTGCGGATCGGGTGGAAGGCCAAGGAATGCATCGATTTTGCCCTCAACAAAGAGCTCCTTTGGCTTGATGGATGGACTGGCAACCCAGTTGATGTCCCTCACAGGGTCAAGCCCGACATAAGTGGCCATACTTGCCAAGAACAGGTGGGGCCCTGATCCTATACTTGGCACGCCTACGGTCCTGCCCTTCAGGTCTGTGATGCGGTGGATCCCTTCGCTCCCGAAGAGCTCGAAGCATCCCGTGTGCACGCCGGAAACCACCGTGATCGGTATTCCAAGATCCATCGGCACGATGAGATTTCCCGCGTAGTTCAGGCTAAAATCCACCTCGCCTGCTGCAATACTCTTCGTCGTTGCGTCACCTAGCTCAACTGCAACATAGCGAACTTCGGTAAAGCCCTCTGCGTGCAGCAACTCCTTGGCGGCGTACTGTGGCGCCATGCAGATGGCAGGGAGTTTTGCGAGCCGGACCGTGGTCGTTTCGAGACCGCCCTCTTCGGCACGTGAATTTCGGGTGCCGACAACTCCGGCGACTCCTGCCGCCGCCATATTGGCCAAGAAGCGGCGTCTGCTTTGGACCTTCTGCATGGATATCTCCATCGTTAGCTTCGGCCAACGGGCAGTCGAGTCATCCGCGCGTCAAATCTGATGTCGGACTGAATCACTGAACGCGCATCCACTCGGCCGCCCCTTCAGTTGGACGCTGTTGTTGGAGCGAGTTGCTGTGCCGGCATCGATTGCGATGACGATGGCACTGGCGAACTCAAACCCGAAATCCGCTTCGCCGTTTGTCATTTTCATCGGCGTATTGACGCCCGCATCCACGTCCACATAGGTGAGGCCGGTAAAGCCGTCGGCGCGCAACAGTTCCTCGGCGAGGTAGAGAGGTGCGTTGCAGGTGGCGGGGGTATGGGTGAAGCGGACGGTGGTCGTATCGAGCAGGGCATTCTCGGCGGATGAATTGCGACCGCCGGCAAGTCCAACGGCGCCGATTGCACTCATACCGGCTAAGAAGTGGCGGCGGTTCTGGATGACCTGCATTTGGACGCTCCCTTCCGTGGATACGGCACTGCGTGCCGGCCACACGCTCACAGTTTCAGCTCGTGCTTCAACTCGTCGAGGAAGCGCCAGTCTGTTCCCTGGGCGATAATCTGTTGCGGGCTCGACTTGATCATGCCCGTCTCCTGCATTCGCAGCGCATAGAAGCGGACCGAATCCTCGGAATCGTAACCTCGCCACCTGTCGTGCTGGGCCTCTTTCAGCGTTATCAGAGCGAGGTCATAGCTGGGCAGAAAGCCTCGATCGACGAGTTCGCGCGCAGCCGATGCCGGATCCGACGCGCAGAAATCGATGGACTTCAGGATGGCGCGCAATATGCGCTTGGTCGCAGCAGGGTACTTGTCCACGTAATCAGTCCTGCCGGCGACCATGCAGCAGTAATATTGTGACCAGGGCCGGTCGACGGCGTTGCTGATGATCGTGTGGCCGATCTTCTTCGCGCGCAGGCCGGGCAACTCGGTGATGCCGGCGAGGAAGGCGTCGACCTTGCCTTCGATGAAATCCTGCATCGGAGAGATGCCCAACACCCATTCGATCTCGTGAACGGGATCAAGCCCAACATAGTTGATCATCAAGCTGAGAAAGACATGCGGGTGGTCGTTGAACGCCCAAATCCCGACCCGTTTGCCCTTTAGGTCGGCAATGCCGTTGACGCTGTCATTGCCCCGCAGTTCCCAGCAGCCTGTGTGCACGCCGGTCAGGATTTTGATACTTGCCCCTGATTCGATGCTCCGGATGTGCATCGACGGCATGTTGAAATCGAAATCCGTGACGCCGGCGGTAAGCCACTCGGTGTTGTCGACGTTGGTGTCGCCTTGCACGTAGCGGACATCGGTCAATCCGTCGGCGCGCATCAACTCGCCCGCGAGATAGAGCGACGCCCAGCAATAGGAGCCATCGATCCACCGCCCCAGACGGACGGAAGTCGTTTCCGGCGGTGGCTCCCCCGCAGCTTTGGATGGACGAATGTTGAAGAGTTGGGCTCCGCCGGCCGCCGTCAAGCCGGCCAGGAACGTGCGGCGATTTTGAATGATCTGCATGGGATCGCTCCCTCTCCCGAACTGCAAACGACAATTCCGGTCGGAACCGAGCAAAAAGAGGTTCCGGCAGAGGCAGATAGTCTCGTGGGCGCGCCGAACAGCTGCAGGTTGGAGCGCGCCTAGTCTGATGCGGGAGTCTTGCGCTCTCAGTCGCCGGCCCCGTGAGGTCCCAGCCAGCGATACGCAACTATACTCCCGATTGGCCCGCGTAGCGAGGGTAAAGCTCACTCAGCCTCAAACGATTATCCTTTACGCTGCCGCAGCTCCGCCAGACTAGCCCATCTGTCAGCCTACCGGTCGCGACCTCGCGCTGGCACAGTCTCTTCTTGCAAAGAGACCTTCGACAATAGGGCGTTGAACGTCCGCCCTGATAGTCGATTCAGACCTTGGGCGGACGGTTCGGGAATGACCGCCTTGGGTCACGACGTTCCCTTGACCTCCCATCAGGGATGGTCCGCAAAGGGTTTGCCCTCCACCGGAGTGTCTCACCGCTAGATGGTGACGAGCATCTTGCCGGCGTTGGCCAGCGGCGTCGTCACGCCCGACAGCATCGTGCGGATATGGGCAACGCTCTGATAGCGACCGTTGACCGAAATACGCGGCAGCGCGTGCAGGAAGCCGGCATGTTTGGCGCGCAGCACGCCGTGGCGTGTCGTCACCGCCGAGACATAGCCGGCGTCGCGGGCAAAGCCGACTTCGCGGTCACCAACGGCGCTGGCATAGCCATAGGGATAGGCGAAATGGCGCGGCGCCTCGCCAAGCTCGGCCTGCAATATGCCGCTGACGCCGTCGACCTCGTGCCGCGCATCGGCTTCGGAAAGCCGCTTCAGATTGCGATGATTGACGGTGTGCGCGCCGATCGTCACCAGCGGATGCCCTGCCATGGCGCGGATCTCGTCCCAGTTCATCAACAGGCTCTGGCGGTCGCCCAACTCGATACCGTTCGACCGCGCCAATTCGCGCAGCACCGCGCGCTGGTCCTCCTCGCGGACCTCCAGCGTCAGATAATCGTGCAGGCGCGCAAAGGCCTGGATTTTCTTGCCCGGGGTCGAGCAGTCGATCGTCACCGGACCGTTCGGTGTCGTCAAAACCAGCCGGTTGCGCGCGCTGACGATGTCCTCGACCACCTCCCACCATAGATCGGCGGCGCCGTTTATCAGCCCCGGCGCGACATAGATGGTGATTGGCGCGCCGTGCTTTTCCAGCACCGGCAGCGCCTCGGTCTTGTTGTCGCGATAGGCGTCGTCGGCGGTGATCGCCGCGAACTGGCCACCCTTGCCGCCGGCCTTGATGCGCTCGATCGCCTCGTCCAGGGTGACGAATGCATAGCCGTGCGCCTTCATGTCGGCGATGACAGCGTCGAGGAACTCAGGCGCGATGTTGAGATGCCGGTTGACGCTATCAGGCTTTTCCGGCGTGGCGGTGACCCGGTGCAGCATCAGGATGGCGCCGATGCCGCCGACGAACGGCTTGGCCAGCGGGGCAAGACCGGTATAGCGCACGACGTTGAGCGCCAGTTTCCGGATTGCCTCGCCCCCGTCGATCATTCATTCACCTTTTGCGCCTAGGCTCATCCAAGCACGGAATGCGCCTATGTGCGCCCCCAATCGCGGTGAATACGCCCTAAAGGATTGAGGTATGGTTGACGCCACCGCGTCATTTGACGGCAATCGGCTCGAGGCCATGCAGGCGGCGCCGCGCGCGGTACCTGCGGATCATGGCGGCCTGTCGGTGTCGGTCGCCGACGGTGCGGCACTTGCGGCCTATGCCGAGTTCTGCGGTTCAGCGCTGTTCGCGCCGGCGCAGAGCCCGGCCTGGATCCTGAACTGGGCCAGACATGCCGAAGCGGACACCGTCTTGGCGACGCTGAGCGCTGACGGCCGGCCGGTTTTTTGGTTGGCGCTGGAAGTCACCAGCCGCGGTCCGTTACGCGTCGCCCGTTTCATGGGCGGCCGCCATGCCAACGGCAATTTCGCCGCCGCCGACCCGTCCTGGCTGACCAGGGCGGATGGCGCGGCGATCCGCTCGATGCTGGCGGCGATCGCCAGGGCGCGGCCGGACATCGACCTCGTCTCGCTGGAACGGCTGCTGCCCGATCTCGACCGCGTTGCCAATCCGCTTCTGTCCCTCCCGCATTTTCCCAGCCCCAACCTGTCGCTGGCCGTCGACCTGGCGGGAGGTTTTGATGCCCTGCTCTCCCGCGCCAGCGGCAAGCGCAGGCGCAAGAGGCACCGCTCGCAGGCGCGCAAGTTTGGGGCCGTCGGCAGCCACCGCCGCATCGAGGCCCGGACGGCGGACGAGGTGAACAGGTTGCTCGATGCGTTTTTCGAGATGAAGGAGTTCCGCTTCCGCAAGATGGGCATCGCCAACGTCTTCGGCGAGCCACAGGTTCGTGCTTTCTTCCGCGCCTTGTTCGTCGAAGCGCTCTCCGACGACACGCCGTCCTTCGTGCTGCATGGGCTCGAAGTCGCCGGCAAGCTTCGCGCTGTCACCGGATCGAGCCGCTCGGGAAAACGCCTGATCTGCGAATTCGGAGCGATCGCCGACGACGACCTCGCCCATGCCAGCCCCGGCGACTTCCTGTTCTTCGACAACATCGAGGAAGCCTGCGAGAAGGGGTTCGATGTCTATGATTTCTCGGTCGGCGACGAACCCTACAAGCGGCTGTGGTGCGATATCGAAACCCGGCATTTCGAGGTCCTGATTCCGCTGACGGCAAAAGGCCGCGCGCTGGTGTTTGTCCTGCGGCAGGGCGCGCGCCTGAAAGCCTTCGTCAAGAACAGCCCGACGATCTGGAAGCTGACCAAGATGCTGCGCCGCAAGACGGCCGGACAGGCTGTGCCAGCAGAGGACGACAGCTGAACGCTGCCGAGATTCCGGGACGTAAGTGATTTAGCTCCCCTATTACCGCCACGGCTGCAAACTCTGGTCGCCGACATAAGCGATGATGGTATCGCAGACGGCGTTCAAATCGCGCAGCACGTCGTCGTTCCAGAAGCGCAGCACACGAAAGCCCCTCGCCTTCAATTCGGCGTCTCGCTCCCGATCATAGTTTGAATCCGCATGCTGGCTGCCGTCGATCTCGACGATCAGCCTGGCCTCGGCGCAAACGAAATCGGCGATGAATCTGCCGATAGGAACCTGACGCCGGAATTTGATGCGGTCGAGCCTGTGTCCGCGCAGCTCGTGCCACAGGCGGTCTTCCGCCTCCGTTGACTCGCGGCGCATCGAGCGGGCGAAACGACGTTTGGTCGGGGCGACGGGCTGATGCGGCATCGGGCGAGATTACCCGGCGTTGGCGCTCCGTCCAGCACCATCGTCACGCAAATCGCTGACGTTCGCGATTGGCTCCCCCTCCTTGTGGGAGAAGGTGGCCGAGCGAAGCTCGGTCGGATGAGGGGTGTTCCAGCTTGGCACCAACAGCGATCCGGCCAACACCCCTCAACCGTCTCGACGCTGCGCGCCGATCCACCTTCTCCCACAAGGGGAGAAGGCAAGACCGCGCTTTTACCGCCACTGCTGCAAACTCCGGTCGCCGACGTTCGCGATTGGCTCCCCCTTCTCCCCTTGTGGGAGAAGGTGGCCGAGCGAAGCTCGGTCGGATGAGGGGTGTTCCAGCTTGGCACCAACAGCGATCCGGCC